>NZ_CAWUDO010000024.1:0-97405 GCF_963920935.1 Nostoc sp. CCY 9925
TTGCCTGTTCCCTGCCTCTACGAGTAATTTCAAAAATCAAATACTAGTCCTATAGCGATGATGAAATTCCACTTCTTTTTCTAAAATCTTGATATCATAATTCCCAAAAAAATCGTGACCTAGTAGCCCAATATCAGCTTGTGGAGCGATCGCTACTTGAATATTATTCGCTACAACTCCACCTACTGTAATCGATTTGACTTTACTGGTTGAAAATTGCACTTCACTGCCATCAGCAATTTTGGCTTGTATAATACCTGTAGATTTCAGTTGCAAGCTACTTGCCATATTTCGAGTAATCACAGTAGCACTAGCACCTGTATCTACAATCATTTCAAAGGTTTTTTTATCGTTGAAAGTGACATCAACTATAGGAGTTCCACCAAAGCGGCGTTTGATGGGAACCCGAAATACTCCGTCCTCTGAAGATGCATCTGAAGGTGTAGCGGTGGTACCACCACAAAGCCTTGCCAATCTAACAGTTTCACCAGAAGAGGTTACCATGAAACACGTTCCTGGATCTCCAATTGATGCCTGATTAAATAGTACTAAAAATAGTAGTGTCGGCATGAGTGCAACCGCACTTAAATTAATAGTTTTAATTCCATGCCTCCAGACATTATTCATATTATCTTAACTCTCCATTTTTGGGATATTTATTAATATCTCAACTACTAAAATAGAATTATTTATAGTTTTTACTTTTATATTTTTACTTATATTAGCTAGAATTACTGATTGATAAATTAAAGATTAGATAAAGACATGATAAAACTACTGAGAATGGATTTACAGCGTATTTCAGGTAAATGAAGTAAACCGATAGGGGTACAACATAGACCTGCCTTGAAAATAGGGACTGGGGATTGGGGACTGGGGACTGGGGAAGAAATATTTTCATTCCTTCGTTGTGCTCGCGTAGCGTGCGCTTTGCGCTCACCGTGTTGATGGAGTGTCTTGAAAAAGTGCCTAACACCCCACCCGCAAGCTCTTAGGGGAGCGTTTGCTGTCTTCAAATGCGGGGTGGGGTTCTTTATTTTTGATTTATGCAAGAGATCTCATGTTGTACCCCTACAATTATCTCTACCTCACTCCTTTGTAATTTGCTGTATCAAGTAAATAGAAAATGGGGAGATGGAGACCAGAAGAGAAGTTAAAGTAGTCTTTACCCTCTACCTCTTATGCCCAATGTCTACTCCCTTATTAATTAGCCGATTCAAATGTTGCTGCTGCATGTACAGCAGTGGCGATCGCATTTTTAACAGCAATATCCCTCTGTTCTAAAATAATATTTTCACTAACAGTACGTCCAGCGACTACACCGCAAATAGCTGCTGCGGCAAAATTATATACACTTGCCATTTTAAACAGCGTGCCGCATTCCATCTCATAATTCAAAATATTTAATCGCCGATATTCTTCTGTAATACCATGCAGCGATCGCATTAAATTTGGATTTGCCGAATCAGTGCGTTCTTGTCCTTCATAAAAAGTATCAACTGATGCCGTAATTCCTAAATAGTAGTCAACCTCTAATTCTCGCGCGGCTTTAACTAAGGCGACTGTCAAAAATGGATCGGCTGCGGCTGGATATTCCACAGGCGCAATATCATTTGCTGCACCTTGGCGACACAATGCTGCACTGCTAATAACAACGCTACCGACATTTATATGGGGTTGAATGGAACCACAAGTTCCAATGCGAATAATTTGCCGAATTCCTACTTGTACTAACTCATTTACAACAATACTTAATGAAGGCGCACCCATACCACTAGTAGCTGATAAGATGGGGCGACCATCAGGTAAAAATCCCAGATAGCTATTGAGTCCGCGATTTTCTGACAACAAGCGTACATCTTGTAAATAAGTTTGGGCAATCAGACGCGATCGTTCCGGGTCGCCAGATAATAGGGCTATGCTGGGAGGCAATGAACCTAAATCATCTTGTCCAAAACCAATGTGATAGAAGTGTTTATTTGGCATAGCGTTCAGAGTAGCGATCGCCCCAGCAGGATAACACGCCAGGGCGTTCTTTAAGACTTTACCTAGAATCACCTCCTTCCCATATCTGAAGTTGTCTTTCGGCTGCAACTATACAATTGAGATGCTTGGGTGGATACAAAAAATGATCGTAGGCTAAAGCCATCTGTCTAGCAGCCTCAGTATATGGGACTCGTCCTATTCCTGTACCCAATCCAGGACAGGCAATGGTATTAATTTTTTGCTTGGCCTGTTGATTGTGATGCCGAACTGCTAGCAGCATTGCCCACATTGCTATATAAGGAATATCTGTCCCAGCAACGATCATGGGAACTCGCATCGTCGGTGTATGAGCCAAAAAATGATGTTTGTGATGACCTGTTTCCACAATCATAGATGTTCCCACAAGCTGTTCACCCAAATAATCCTCAAGAATACGCTGCTGCACTCTTGCCATCAACGAACGACCAAAAAAACGGATAATAGCAGCATCTATGCCACCATCCATCATTCCAAAAGAGTTCGCAGGGCTGACCAGACAATCAAAATCTGGCAACCACTCGAAATAGTTATTTACTATTTCTACATTGGGTAAGTAATTAAAATTCTGTTGAAAGGCTGCACACAACAATGGGTTGGGAGCTACCAATATCAGTTTCAAGCTTTTATTTCCTCCGCTTGAATACCTATTTTAAACGTCAGCTAGGGGAAGCATCAACAGTTTTTCTGTATTATCAGTCTTTTCTTCTATATCTACTTTGTTTCTTGTGCAGTACTGCTTTACGTAATAATTGTGGTACTTACAACAATCTGATTATCTCATTGACGAAATCTACGTATTTTTAACTTGCTCGGAATCGGACTAGAATACTAATAAACAGCAAGTATTATGCTTGATACTTTAATTGAATCTTTTCACATAATAATTTGTAGCAGAGTTAGACTTAAAGAAAGGTTTCGTATAACTTAATATAAAGTAAAAATAATTAAGTAAATATAGCGTTTACTTCCATCTTTTTGTAAGTAAAATAATTTAAAATATCTTTTTATGTCAGACACAATTTTACATAACATCGCCAAACTATCTGTTGATTTATTGTGTAAATTTTTAGGAAAACCTAGTGTTAGTGATTTAACAACTCAATTAAATGAAAAAAACGTTCAAATTCAGCAACTAGAAGAGCAAGAAAAGGCGCTTTATAGAGTTATTAGTAAAATCCGAGCTTCTTTAGAGTTAGAAACAATTTTTCGTACAGCCACTAAAGAAACTTGCAAGTTACTCCGCGTCGAGCGGATTGCCGTCTATCGTTTCTATAAAAACTGGGGTGGAGAATTTGTCAACGACTTTGAGTTTGCAGAGCCTGGATGGGATGATGTAGAGACATTAGGAAAAAATACAGTTTGGAATGACTCTTATCTACAAGAACATCAAGGAGGACGTTATCGTAATAATGAAATTTTAGTGGTTTCAGATGTCTACTCAGCAGGCTTGTCTTCATGCCATTTAGAAATTTTACAACAGTTCCATATTCAAGCTTATGCAACTGCACCCATTTTTGTGGGAAAAAAACTGTGGGGAGTACTTGCCGCTTATCAGCACTCACAGCCACATGAATGGCAAAAATTAGAAATACAGTTTCTGTCTCAGATTGCAACGCAGTTAGGGTTTGCAGTTAAACAAGCAGAATTGTTAGCTCAAGCAGAACAAAAAGCGGCTGAACTGCATAAAGCGTATCAGCAGCAGGAGATTCTGTTTAATTTAGTTGCTGAAATTCGTGAATCTCTGAATTTAGACACTTTGTTTAAGACAACTGTGCGAGAAGTTCGTAAAGCTCTCCGTGCAGATCGCGTCGGGATCTTTCAATTTGACCTTGAATCGAAGTATACCTCTGGTGAATTTGTCTCTGAGAATGTATTGCCTGATTACGATTCGGTGATTGGCATAAAAGTGAAGGATCATTGTTTTGGTGAAAAATATGCAGTTCCTTATCACCAAGGGCGTATACAGGTATTATCAGATATTTATCAAGCTGGCTTACAAGATTGTCACCTTATACTGTTAGAGCAATTTGAAATTAAGGCGCAAATTGTTGTACCTCTAATGGAAGGAAAAACTTTATGGGGATTACTATGTGTTCATCAGTGCGGTTGCTCACGCGAGTGGAATACGTTGGAAATTAAATTTATCCGACAATTAGCGGCTCAGTTTAATGTCGCTTTAGAACATTCCGAATTATTAGAGCAATCCCGCTTTCAAGCTAATCAATTAGCTCAAGCGAATCATGCTCTAGAACTAGCAAATTCCAAATTAGAAAAACTTAGTAAGCTAGATGGTCTAACCAAAATAGCTAACCGTCGTTGTTTTGATGAATTTTTAGAACGAGAATGGAATCGACTAAAACGAACTGGGAATTATTTATCTTTAATTTTATTTGATATTGACTATTTCAAAGATTATAACGATTCTTATGGACACCTAGCAGGGGATGAATGCTTAATACAAGTTGCTCGTGCAGCACAAATTGTGTTAAAGCGTCCTACGGATCTCCTAGCTCGTTATGGTGGTGAAGAATTTATTGTCCTTTTGCCAAATACGAACGAATCAGGTGCTATTAAAGTAACTAACTTAATTCATAAGTCTATTGAAAATTTAAAGATTTCTCATACAAAAAAGAAGAATTATCAACATTTTGTGACCGTCAGTTTAGGCGTGGCAACTCAAATACCAACAGCTAAAAGTTCTGCTCAAGAGTTAGTTGATGCAGCCGATAAAGCTTTGTATAAAGCTAAAGAACAAGGACGCAATAGGTGGGTTTGTGCTGCAAAATTCTAACAGGTTGTTTGTTGACTAAGAATTTTAGATTTTAGATTTTAGATTATTTCAGTACTCCTTTCCTGCGGAACGCTACGCGAACCCAGAAGCAAGCTACATGCCCCGCCCGAAGTCAACAGTCTTTTCTTTTTGCAATACTACATATATAATACAAAATATATCACCACTACAATGGTGACTATTTGTCGCTAAAACAAAAAGGAAATTTTATGATTCCCCGAGAACGCGTCCGCAATATTGGTATTTCTGCTCACATCGACTCTGGTAAAACTACTCTATCAGAGCGAATTCTCTTCTACACAGGCAGAATCCATACTATTGAGGAGGTGAAGGGAGGCGGCAAGGGTGCAACGATGGATTTTATGCCGGAGGAAAAGCTACATGGTATTACCATTACCTCGGCGGCGACCACCTGCCAGTGGCATGATACCCAAATAAATTTAATTGATACACCAGGACATGTTGATTTCACTATTGAAGTAGAGCGTGCCCTGCGGGTACTGGATGGGGCAGTGATGGTGTTGTGTGCCGTGGCGGGTGTGCAATCCCAGTCCATCACAGTGGATCGGCAGATGAAACGCTACCGTGTGCCGCGTTTGGCATTCATCAACAAGATGGATCGGATGGGTGCAAATCCGTTTCGTGTAGTACAGGCAATACGCGATCGCCTGCAATTAAATGCTGTATTACTCCAATATCCCATCGGCAGTGAAGACCAATTCCAAGGTGTGATTGATCTGGTGGAAATGACGGCTCACTACTTTGAGGGTGAAAACGGTGAAAATTGGGTAAAACAGCCAATTCCCGACACTCTTGTAGAAGAAACACAACAGGGGCGGGAGAAATTGCTAGATGCTTTGTCGCTATTCTGTGAACCGATGACCGAGATGTTGTTGTCAGGTAAAGAGATTCCCCAAGAACTGATTTGGCAAACCGTCCGCCAAGCAACCTTGAGTTTAGAACTGACACCGGTACTACTGGGTTCAGCATTCAAAAACAAAGGAGTGCAAAATCTGTTGGATGCGATCGCTCTTTATCTACCATCTCCGGTGGATAGGGACTGGGGACTAGGGGATAAAGGGACAAGGGAAATAACCAATACCCAATCCCCAATACCCAATACCCAATCCCTAATCCCTAACCCCGATGCTTCCTTAGTCGCTTTGGCATTCAAACTCACCGTTGAATCTTTTGGACAGTTGACCTACAGCCGTATTTACTCTGGGACATTAAAGCCCGGTGATACTGTCTATAACTCCCGTACAGGACAACGGGTACAAATCGGTCGCTTGGTGAGAATGCACGCCAACAAGCGCGAAGAGGTTAAAGTTGCAATTGCTGGCGATATTGTTGCCCTGTTGGGTGTAGATTGTGCATCTGGTGATACATTATGTACCGGGGAACTAGTATCCCTAGAAAAAATGTTTGTGCCGGAACCAGTGATCACCCTGGCAATTACGCCCAAAAAACAGGAAGATAGCGATCGCCTTTCCAAAGCACTCAACCGCTTTCAACGGGAAGACCCCACCTTCCGCTTGGGCATCGACCCAGAATCAGGAGCAACTTTGATTTCTGGGATGGGTGAACTACACCTGGAAATCTACTTAGAACGGATTCAACGGGAATACAATGCTGAGGTTTATGTTGGTACTCCTGCCGTGGCGTACCGAGAAACCATTGGACAAAAAGCTACCTTTGACTACCGACTGAAAAAACAATCAGGTGGCCCCGGTCAGTACGCTCATGTTACTGGTTGGATTGAACCGACAGATGAACCATTTGTTTTTGAGAATCGGGTAGTTGGGGGTGCGATTCCCAAAGAATACATCCCGGCGTGTGAGAAGGGTTTTCGGGAGGCGATGCAATCAGGAAAGCTCTCAGGCTATCCGGTGACCGGAGTTAAAGTCGTTTTGGAGGGGGGTTCTGATCACCCCATTGACTCTTCAGAATTGGCGTTTCGGTCGGCTTCCCATCAAGCACTTTCAAGTGCGATCGCCAAAGCCAAACCCTACATCCTCGAACCAATTATGCTTGTAGAAGTGGAAACACCAAACGAGTTCATGGGCAGAGTTCAGGGTGACCTTTCCTCCCGTCGAGGTTTGCTGTTGGGTTCCGAGACAATGCAAGGATATACAGTGATTAGGGCAGAAGTACCGTTAGCGCGAATGTTTGGGTATTCTACAGACTTGCGATCGTTGACTTCTGGTATGGCTACCTTTTCAATGGAATTTGCCTGCCATAAACAGTCCTGAATCCATATTCGCAATTAGCATCTTGAATTAGTTTAATTTAGGGACACAGAATAACTGTGTCCCTTTCAGTAGGTTGTAAACTAAGATTAGGCTGTGAAACCGCCGTCAATCTTCAAGCTTGCGCCGGTGACGAAACCAGCTTCGGCACTGGCGAGGTAGGAAACCATGCCAGCGATTTCGTCGCTGTGGCCGTAGCGTTGGAGGGCGGTCATACCTTTAATATTGTCGGCAAAGGAGCCGTCCGCCGGGTTCATGTCGGTGTCCACTGGGCCGGGCTGGATGTTGTTGACCGTGATGCCGCGAGGGCCGAGATCGCGGGCAAGACCACGCGTGAAACTAGCGATCGCACCTTTGGTCAAAGCATAAACGGAGCCGCCAACAAAGGGCACAAGGTCGCTGTTGACGCTGCCGATGTTGATGATTCGTCCGCCCTCACCCATGTGGCGGATAGCTTCTTGGGTGGCGACGAACACACCCTTGATGTTAACTGCAACAAGTCGGTCAAAGTCCTCCAGGGAGAACTGGTCGATGGGGGCTAAGGCGGCGACCCCGGCGTTGTTCACGAGGATGTCGAGACGACCAAAGGCTTTCACAGTCTCAGCGACGGCGTTTTTTACCGCTTCGACATCAGCACTATCAGCACGTATCGCCAGGGCTTTTCCACCGGCCAATTCGATCGCACGCACTACCTCGTCGGCTTTTTGTGGCGAACTAGTATACGTGAGGGCTACGGCTGCATCATCGTCCGCCAGACGTTTGGCGATCGCTGCCCCTAAACCACGGGAGCCACCAGTGACCAATGCAACTTTCCCTGTAAGTCTTTTTGCCATGATTGGGTTATGGGTCTAAATATACTATTATGCTCAACGATAGGCAACGCGGAGGCTTTGGACTAAAATCACCGCAGATGCGATCGCCATTAACCCACCCCAAAACCAATAAGGCAAAAGCAAATACCGCTGCATTTGTGCTGTATCTGAGAGTCCAAGGGGGCCAGCAGAGCTACTAAATAAATAATCTAGTTGATGGTATGTACTTACACAAGCTTGTACACCCAAAAATTGAACAGTAAACCCTTGTACCCAACGAGGTGCTTTCAGAGAGATACCCAAAATTATTAAACCCAACAATGGAATTGCCATCAACCCAAACCAAGAACGCACCCAAATTAATGTAGAAAATAATAAAAAACTCCCCAAAATTTTCAAACTCAAGGAAGCTGTTTTAAAACTGCGGGAAGCCAGAATCAAAGCTGCGCCGGCAAGAGGTGGCCCCATTGGGCCTGCTGCTGCAACCAAAGCCGGGCCGATTGGCCCCAATGATGACCGAATACCATAAGTTGCAACACCGGAACCATCGCTAAAAATCTGCAATTTTTGAAACTGTCCTCCTAATAGGAGTGCCATTAAGCCGTGACCCATTTCATGAAACCAAGTTGCCAAGATTGTAAATGGGTATAAGATATAATCTCCTCCGGGAACTTGCCATAATAAAGCAGTAGCGATCGCCGCAGCAACTAGCCATTTTAGCCCCATGCGTTCAACAACTGCCGGAGCTTCTTTTGTCAGCAAGGTTTCAGAATTTTTGCTTGGTTCTTTCATAGATAACTCAATTTTAGATTTTAGATTTTACCCACGCATTAATCGGGGGCATTTATTCCAATAGTATTAAAGTTAATACTCCCCAGAAAGGGGAGTTACTACACAGCATTTAACTACCTAAACTGAACAACATAGTTATCCATTTCTTGTCTGATGCCGTTGATTTGTTTCTTCTCCAAAATGGATGCCGGAGGATGGGCAGAAAACATCTAAACTGAGGTCACAATTGATGGAGAATCAGTTAAGCAAGTTGAAACAGGAATGTCATCAAGTCTCCTTTGCCCAAACTAATGCGATCGCCTGGTCGCAAGCGGTGACGATTCCCCGATGAGAGGGGCAAATTATTGATGTAAGTGCCATTGGAACTTCCCACATCTTCTACATAGTGAGCGTCTCCTTCGACGCGAATATCTGCATGAATGCGGGAGACAATTTCTGAATTGGGAAATCCTGAAACATCAACATCTGGAGGAATCCGGTCATTGGGCTTGCCGATATGAATCACAGAGAGATTTTGCGGCAATTCAATCAGCGTATCCGTTTGAACGTGGACTAGCCGCGCATTCACCTGCTGCAATTGTGTTCTGGCAGCAGTTACCGTTGGTGGTGCTGCTGGTAGGGGTACTTCAGCTTGCTCTTGGGGTGCTGGTTCCAAAGGTGGTGGTGTTGGAATAGCTTGGCTAGATACCACGGGTTCAACTGCGACCGTTGGCGGTGGTGTTGGGGGGCTGTTTTCTGTAACAGATGGCTGTGGCGGAGTTACAGGAGGAGCCGCCACCGCTGTTGGGGGTAAAGATGATGTAACAGGAGGATGGGAGTTAGGAGATCCGTTAATTCCCAAAGCATCTGGCTGTAAAAGTTCTAGAAGGGGATCGGGTGTAACTAACGGCGGTACTTCCACGGACATATCGGGAGTCACTGTTGCAGCCACTGGGGCGTGAACGTGTGGAACTGCTGCTGAGTGCAAGTTATAGCCACACTGACCACAAAATGCAGCATCTGCCTGCACTGTTGCCCCACAACTGGGACAGTGAGTAGTTGCTGGTAACGGCGTATAACAAGCTTCACACTGGACAGCGCCGTCAGGATTGGGATGATTGCAATTAGGGCAGACGATCATCGATTTTAGCCTTTGTTCAAGATCATCATAAAATAAGGTAAGACTGGCAAGCTCCAGGGCGGCCTTAGCTATCGATTCTAGCAATTACTCCTGAAGAGATGGGAGGACGCGGGGACGCGGGGAATAGAGAAGGGAGAAACTATTTTGATAATTTCACCTCGTCTGTGTGTCTCTCACTCCCCGCGTCTACTTTGCTAAGGTTGGAGTTCCAAACCGGCTGCTACATCCAGCAGCCACCAAAGTTCTCCTTGGGGCTGAATTAAACGGGATGGGTAAGTGAAGTCATCGGCTACAGGTGCAAAGACTTGCGCCAAAGCTGGTCTTTTGTTAGCACCAGCAACCAGGAATATCACGCTGCGAGCAGAGTTGATGAAGGGGTATGTGAAACTTATCCGCAGGCTTTCGTTTTTGTTACCAACAGTAACCAAGCGATCGCGTACTTTGAGAGCCTCTGTGTGGGGAAACAAAGATGCGGTATGTGCATCATCACCCATCCCCAGTAATATTACATCCAACATGGGAAACTCCGCCCCAGAAGAATTAAAAAATTCTTTTAGATGCTGTTCATACTTAGCAGCAGCTTGAGCTGGGTCAGCTTCTAAAGTCGGTACGGGGTGAATGTTAGCAGCTGGGATATCAACATGATTTAGCCATGCACGACGCGTCATCAGTTCATTGCTATCGGGATGATCCGGTGGTACATAACGTTCATCCCCCCAGAATACATGAATTTTATCCCAGGGCAATTTTTGATTGGCCATCGCTTCGTATAACGGCTTAGGTGTACTGCCGCCTGATAAAGCGATGGTAAATCGCCCCCGCTGCTCAATGGCAGTTTCTAACTTGGACAGAACTAATTCTAGCGCTCTTGCAACCAGCGCTGGCTGATCCGGTAGAACTTCAACCGTTTTGTTCATAGCTTCATCATCATATTGCTGGCTTCCAGCAATACAATACCGAACTTCTTACAATCCCCCTTTTGAACTTTTGAAACATTTAACATAGCGTTGACTAATGACTGGGAAATAAATATTTTTCTGCCCTCGTTGTGTGATTTATCATAAGAGCGTCTACCTTAGACCTCTTGCAAAAGTAACTTTTGCAAGAGGGGGGAAAGGGAAAAGGTTAAAGGGAAAAGGGTTTTTATTAGCCCTTTCCCCTTTACCCCTTACCCTTTTCCCCACTTCTGCAAGAAGTCTCTTGAATAAACGTAGACGTACCTTATCGCCTTCACAGTTAAGTTCTCAGTAGTCAGTTGTACTAACTACTAACGACTCTCATGATTATTATTATTGACATCCAGTTACTTCATACTTGGTTGATTGACACCTGATGGGTGAAATTTATTAAAAATTAACAAAAATTTGTAAAAATAATTAATTACTTGATTTTGGGTAGTAGGATAGCGCCATTGTCCTACCCTACTGTGTATTTTTCAGTAGCAACAATGATAAATTATAAATCGCCCACAAATAGATCTTCCCAGTCAGCGATCGCTTCGCGTTGAGCGATTAACAATTGCTCAATTCCTTTTTGGGCGACATCTAGCAGCTGATTCAACTGATTACGGCTAAAGCTACCTTCTTCAGCTGTTCCCTGAACTTCAATGATTTCTAAATGTTGATTCATCACCACATTAAAGTCTACTGTTGCAGCCACATCTTCGATATAATTTAAATCTAAAAACGGCTCTTTTTCCAGTAATCCTACGGAAACGGCTGCTACCTGTCCACACAGAGGCGATCGCTGCAACGTCCCCTGCTGCAATAATTTAGAAATGGCATGAGCTAAGGCGACAAAAGAACCTGTAATTGCTGTGGTTCTAGTTCCGGCATCAGCTTGCAACACATCAGCATCCACAGTCAGCGTATATTCTCCTAGTACCTCAAAATCCAATGCTGCGCGTAAACTACGCCCGATTAAGCGTTGAATTTCTTGCGTCCGTCCAGATAATTTCAGTAATTCCCTTTCTTGCCGTTGTTGTGTAGCAGATGGTAACATTCGGTATTCAGCAGTTAACCAGCCTTTACCTGTTCCTTCCAAAAACCTAGGAACTCCCTTAGTGACGCTGACGGTACAAAGGACTTGAGTATCGCCGCATCTTGCGAGAACAGAACCGGGAGCAAAATGGGTAAAACTGGGGTAAAAGCTGAACGGACGTAGTTCGTAGGGAAGACGACCGTCTGGACGCTGCCAAGCCATTGGAGTTGCCTCAAGATTTTTAAATGGAATACTGCCTTAAGGTTACCTTAGTGGGGTATTGGGTATTGGGCATTGGGCATTGGGTATTGGGCATTGGACATTGGGTATTGGGCATTGGGCATTGGGCATTGGTTATTCCCTTTATCTCCCTATCTCCCCATCTCCCTCATCTCTGGAAAGTTCTGATGGTCGGAAACCTCCGCTCAGACTTCTCTCCTCATCCCCATGCCCCATCCTCATCTTTAAGGAACTGAAAGCAGAGTCAAAATATTTTGCAACACCATCTCTGGTGACTGGTCGCCGTTGACGGTTAATAGGCGGCGACGACGGTCGTAATATTCTAAGATGGGGATGGTGCGATCGTAGAATAATTCTACACGACGCTGTACGATTTCCGGTTGGTCATCTGGTAGCGATCGCCCCAAAGATCGGCTAACCATCACTGCTTCTGGAACTTGTAGATAAATCGCCCAATCTAGTTTTTGCCCTAAATCATCCAATAAAAAATCTAATTCTTCAGCTTGAAAAGCAGTGCGGGGATACCCTTCCAACACCCAAGCGCAGTTAATATCTGGTTGTCTGAGGCGAATTCGGATCAGTTCAACGATGGTTTCGTCTGGAACTAATTCCCCTTTTTCTACATATGGCCGTGCATGGTAGCCTAATTCATTCAGGCTAGCGTAAACAGAAAGATAAGTCCGGGAATCGGTTTGCGACCATTGGAAGTTCTGCAACGGCTTGTCACCAGATATGGCTTTCCGTAAAATCTCACCTGTAGAAATTAGAGGAATATCAAAGTATCTGCAAAGCCTTTGTGCTTGAGTGCTTTTACCCGATCCTGAACCTCCCAGAATCACTAATCTCACAACAATTCACTCCTCATCGTGTCAAATTTACTACTTTATAAGTGTGTTTTGTGCAAATAATCGCAAAATCCAATATCTAGGGACTTTCAGCCGCTATTTTTAGCCTTTTTAAGTGATTGTAACTGTAACTTATTTGTTATCATTTTTACGAATAATTTCAGAGAAAAAACTAAAATTTAAATCAAAATGACTCTTGACTTCAGCACAAAGGTAGTGTTTGACTAAGAATGCAATTTGCCCAAACCACTGCACCTGTGAAAAACAGATTGATTATACAGGCAGATTCCGAATAACTAATCCAAGTAATAATCTGTAACTTATTGTAACTTTTTGAACTTTACCTATGGTCGCACAGTTAGAAACACAAAGTATAAATTCAACCCTTACCTTACCATATCCTGTTGAAGGACTAATACAAGTTTTTACTAGTTCTCATCGTAATTTTTTTACGAGCGTGATGGCTCAAGCACTGAGAATCGCCGGACAAGGAACGCCAGTGCTAATAGTGCAGTTTCTTAAAGGAGGTATTCGTCAGGGACAGGAACGACCTATACAATTAGGACAAAATTTAGATTGGATTCGCTGCGATCTACCTCGTTGTATTGATACACCACATCTCGACGATATAGAAAACCAAGCTTTACAAAAACTGTGGCAATACACACAACAGGTAGTACATGAAAGTAAGTATTATCTCGTGGTTTTAGATGAGTTAAGTTTAGCGATTAACTTTGGTTTAATTCTGGAAACGGAAGTTTTAGCCTTTCTGGCAAAACGTCCTCCCCATGTCGATATCATTCTCACAGGGCCAGAGATGCCAAAATCTCTGTTGGATGTAGCGGATCAAATTACAGAAATCCGCCGCAGTCATCGACCCTAAACAATCAAGACCTAATCGACTTGCTCAAAAGGTGATACCATGTCCGCCTAATCACTTATCAAAAAAACTCTCCGCGTCCCCGCGTTCCCGCGTCTCTGTGTCAGTCCTAATAATAAGTCTTCAACCGGACATGATATGAATTGCTACTGGTAGTATTTAAGTGGAGGAAAATGGCTCTAATGAAGATTTTTGTTTGTGCTGTTGTCTCCACTGTTTCAAAACACTCTCAAGTTGAGTCAAAGCATCTTTATAGTCTTGGAACTCGATTTCAGAAAATAGAGTAGGTATACCACGAGGAAATCTCGATATTACTTTACCTTTTTCGTAAAGTAAAATAATTGGAATAGCATTTGTCTCTGCATATGCTAGTTCCATCCCAACACCTAGTGAAGCATAGCCAACATAGGCAATAACTAAGTCAGATTCACTTACTTGGTATTTATCATTTTCAAAAACTTGGCGAGGACTGATATGAGGGTGATTGATGGGGTCAGTCTTGAGATGAGGGACGTAACTCTGAAATTCTATTTCCTCACACAATAACCCAATAGCTATGTAGAAGTCTTTAATTGAATCTAAATTATCAATGCCTGTTAACGCGCCAGATATATATACGCGCATTTTCATTTGATTCATACTCTTCAAGTACAACAAAATTATATGACTAATTTATAATTTACTGCTTGCATGTTCTTTCAAGTTAAGCAATATCTATTTTGGCTTTAATATCTCAATTATAATAGGGCTAACCACAGCGAGGAAGGCAGCCAAAGACGCGCCCAATGCAGCATCTTTAAAAGAAATTTGAAGACCAACAAATGATACTACGAGGATGAAACCCACTACTAAGCCAATACGAATTCTATCTTCTGCTTTTTCTTTTCCTTTCTTGATCTGGGTTTCTTTTACTTGTCTATCTCTTTCTTCCTTTGCTATCTCTAGCAATCTTTCCCAAATATCATCTCTATCCTGAGGCCTTACAAGAGGTACTTTTGATTCAGATTCCATTTTGTGGAAGCAAACTGTACAGAAGGAATCTCTAAAACGAAGCTCTACAGAACTATCTCGGTAGTTACTTACCGAAATTAATAGTTTGCCTGTCCATCCTGGATCTATTGTCGTAGAAATATGAGATAAACCGTAAACAACAGCTTTTGAAACCATTGCATGTATCGTAGCACTAACTTCCTTAGATAAACTGACTGATTCCAGGGTTTCAATAACTACCGTGTCGTTAGGTTGAATCTTAATATACTTCTCTTTTTCTATATCAATTTCACACTTATTTTTCCAAGAAAATCCTTTTAGCCCTACTCTAAAATCATAACCAACAGGAGTCAAATACTTTTCCTCAAAAGGATCTATATATATTCCTTGCGTTGGATTATTTTTTCTGTTTTCTAATTGTTGTTTAATATCTGTATCGCTCAACATAGTGAGTAATTATGTTTTGATATGAGTTTATGAATTTTGTACAATGTCAAAACTGACGACAGATGTAGAAGATAGTAGGAACGAGGCTGCTCTTTTTGCTGTAGGTTCAGAAAGCTTAACTTGCTTGAGCTTAACTAGACCTTCATTAACAAAGGAATCTCTTACCAAGGCTTTTTCTGCACCATTGAAAGGAGTTTCATAAAAAATTTCCTTAATCCCTGCGGAGATAATTAGCTTTAAGCAAGACAGACAAGGTTCCAATGTGACGTAAATACTTGCACCATCTGTAGATATACCATGTTTAGCTGCTTGGGCGATCGCATTTGCTTCCGCGTGTACAGCCCTTGATGGTAAAGTTTTACTAGCATCGCAGCTACTTAACCCTGGATAACAGTAGCCCTGAGCCGTACAATGGACTGAACCAGATGGTGAGCCATTGTAACCTGTTGCCACTACCTGTTTGTTTTTCACAATCACAGCACCTACTGGAAAAGCCAAACATGTTGAGCGAGTTGCTGCAAGTTTAGCCAACATTAGAAAGTATTCATTCCATGTTGGTCTTTGGTCATCACAAACCATTATTTACTATCCTGAATGTATTTAGTGCCTGTTTTTAAACACTCAGAGGCTCTCTGTAATTCCATTCCCAAATACCCGGCATGATTTGGACGTATTGAAGGCGAAGCAGCACAAATCTCTCTAAGTAATTTCAAGACATCTTTACCAGAATAGCAACTTACAACCTCACCGCTACCGGGAGTTGTTTGTGTAATAATTATTTTGTTTTCTGTAATCTCGATTAAAAAATTTCCTGCCGGATCATGGTAATCTACTGTTCTACAAATAGTGGCATACTGTTGGTTAATCAATTGCTCGGCGTTACTCCAAGTATCATCGTAGATATGAGCAGACTGACTAATAGTTATCAGTGGTCCCATTTTTAATTCATATTGAGAATGGTTAGAAATTTCATTTTTAATATGTTGTTGCAAAGCTCTTAATCCCATTGCATTTGCAGGCCAGGCAGCAAACATATCATTACTTCTGAGAGTAGCAGTTAGTGATAATTCATTATCAACCACTCTCAACCAAATGTGATTTAGGCAAGGGCTACCACCTTTGTCATGGTCTTTTACATCCCATATATTCATCACTGCACTTGCAGCATCAATTTCTCCAATTAATTTCTCAATCACTTGTTCAATTTGATCGCGTCCAAACCACGAACGTAAACGTTGACCATATGTATATTTCAACCCTTCCCTGAATGGTGCATCATCTAAAATCTGTGAAATGTATTCTTCAAGAAAAGGACGGTCAATTGGTAAATAATTTGGCTCAGGAAAATAAAATTCAGCAGGCTCATCGGTAACAATTGCCATCAAATCAATTAATTCTTGCCATTGCCCATCATAACCAGTTGGTCTAATTGTTCCTGTTGTCTTAATCCTATGAATGATTTTTACCCAAGTTTCAGCTATGGTCTTACCTTGTATTCGATGTCCGTAACGTGGTCCTGGTAAAACAGTTGGCTTAACGATAGACATAGGAAATTCTAACGGTGAACCCCACGGTTCAAGTGCTTCCAATTCGGCATAAGACTTAATTACACTAACTGCTTGGGCAATTGATGTGACTTCTGTGTACTCTACAGAATGACGTAGTTTGTTTAGCGTATTAAGATCAATTTCAATATCAATATAACCAGGAATAGTAGAGCGAATTACCCAGGCTTTACGTCCAGTATCGCTAACAGATTCTTCAACGCCATTATGAAAAAAGTCGAGCAAGCATTGACATGCCCCAGCATTCTTGTCTTCCTTTGTGGCGTTGACAACAACTAAATAGCGGACGTGAGGATTCAACAGCAAATTGCGAACTAGTAAGTTTATCCCCCTTGTGGGCGAGTATAGTTGTCCAATCACAGCATACTCTTGGGGTTGCAGGTGTTTAGCGATCGCCTGTTTCACCGTCCATCCTGTAATCACCGCTGTTTGCGCATGTCCATAGATCAGCTGGTTGGGCTTGTGCTGTGCTTCGTAACGAAATTGGGTTATTCGACCCGTTTTTGTCATTGTTGGTTGTAAGTCAAACTTGAATAATTTACCATTCAATCACACTTAAGGCTAGCTGTGAAAGTTGACTATTGAAATTACACCTGAGATGAAGGAAACACTACAAGCGATCTGTTGAACAGTTCAATCTCTCACAAAGATCATAATCGCTATTTCCCTTGCTATGGCTAGAGTTATGCCCCCACAAATACTTCTTCCACAGCTTGATCGCAATTTATACTTTACAAATTTTAATAAACTTGTTACACTTCTTTACATAAGAAAAAACAAAGGATAATCAAATGCGTACAACTGCTGCCATAATTGACGATCAAGGCAAACTGAACAACTTTGCGCTCGAGCCAAAGGTTTATGTAGACGAGCAAGGCGATCGCACTGGCTTCACGACCTATGCAGAACTACTCAATGGTCGTTTAGCAATGATTGGTTTTGTTTCTTTGATAGCATTAGAAGTCTTAACAGGGCACGGGATAATTGGTTTTTTGACAAGTCTGTAATAATTGACTTGTGTAAAGTAACTTTTAACAAAAATAAGAGACGGGAAATATCTCGTCTCTTAATTTTCGTAGTTTGTCAACAAAGTAAAGCTTCTAACCGAGTTAAGTATTTTATTTTTTGCGATCGCAAAACTTTTCGGTCTACTGATATTGCCAACCTCAACAGGAACTCTAAGTTTGACTTGACGAAGATTTGTGTTTAAATATAGGATTAATGGCTGGCGATCGCTGTTGTTCTTCACCAGACTCAATCGAAACATCCTCGGGGTTTTCCGAAGGTTCGCTAGCACTAGGCTGAGAATAATTAAAAATAGAATTTGGTAAATTAGAACTCTTAATACGAGATAAAGGTAGCTCGGATACTTGCTCTTGATTGGATATAGTCTGTTGAGTTTGGGAATCTGAGTTAGATATTGTAAATGCGCCACCTAATTGTGATTGTTTTTTGATTTCACGAGCTGGTTGCGGCGGTTCTTCTAATCTGTTGTTTTCTGGAACTGCCAAGAAAATTTCATTGTTAGGCTTGATTTCTCTCTGAATTTTATTTACCCGTGAAGATTGGTGTGGTTGGGTTTTCTCCTGATTTGCGATCGGTATAATATTACTTTTTATAGATAGTTCATTTTCTATGTTTTCTGTGTCTGTCTGGTTCGTCAAAAGTGGAATCGTGTCAACAACAATAGCGCATTCTTCTGGTTTCCAAACGATGCAGTTCTGAATTAATAAAAGTTCTGCATTTGCTTCTGAATTAATATATGCAGTTAAGGTGATACGTCTTTTCAAAGATGCAGAAACGAGAAAAATACTACCATTAATATAAGTAGATGGTGAAAGTTCCTCTAGATAAAGTTGAATTTCGTTGTCACCAGGAGTTAGGTTGCGAGGTGTAAATTCTAGTCCCGATATCTGTGATTCAATTTTACAGGCAACTGGAACAACAATCCGCAGCCGTAAATTGTACTCTGTGCGTGGTGCTAGTTTGCCAAGATTCAGCTGGCTGGGATACTTCCACTCCCCTTCTTGTTCTGGTAATCCCATTGCTGTTCCTCGCACTTCAACATTATCAAACTCTAAATTCTGTCCTGAATTGACCAGAATTGCACAATAATCTCGTTGACTACTAATAGTTTCGCATCCTGTGACTTCTATTCTCAGATTTTTGAGGATAACTCTATCTGATTGAATAGATAGTACTGGCCCGGTGAGTGCCCAAATAGTTGCACCTTGACCGTCTAAAGTCAGAGGATGATTGATGATTATTGGGCCTGGGTACTCTCCATTGGGAGGCCACAATGATAGGATTGCACGATCGCCTAGAGTATTAAGTTGTTGTTGCAAAGATCCAATCCCAGTTACCGCAGACTGCTCTTGATATTTAGATACTGCAACATTTTCTTGCTTAAAATTGTCAATTACCAGCTCTTGTGTTGCAGGTTCTGGAGATGATTCTACAACCTGCTGCTGTTCTATGCTTGACTGGGAAGATTTGCCCAGTAATTGCTTAATTAGTTCAAACATTTAGTTATTACTCAATTAGCGATCTATGGCAATCCTATTTTAGTTGTGAAAAATATCAGTGGTGGCTGTTGACACTCAACAGTCAACAGCCTATATGCAAGATTTCACTTTCTCATTAAGGACTGGTATATACACTCCAATATAACTTACCCAAATTGGCAAATTTTTATACCTAAATCATTTCTACTTCAACCATCCTACCATGAGGGTCTTGAGACAGCTGGAACCTAATTCCATGCTTTAATTCAATAGCTTGCCCTGGCTGTCCTGGTTGAGGAGCAGGTGCTACTATATTACCTCCAGGAGAAGTTAGTGAAGTTAGTTGTTGGTTAATCATCAGCCATTTATTCTCATGAAAAACAAAGTATGCTTGAGGAGTTCTGTCTGCTTCTTCACCTGGAAAAATATTATCAAATGCGTGCCATTTATACAGATAAAGATTATTGTAGACAACTAATTTAGCATCTACAGCCCATTGACCAGGACGACGTTGTACAAGTAGGTTGAGAGTAGGTATACTGCCTTTAGGTTTTGAGCTACAAAATGGGCATTTGAGATTATTTCGATCGTGCAAAATAAACGAATGGCTAGGACAATAATTAGAATTTCCACATGGAAAAAGTAGATCCCATGTTTTGATTAGACCTTTTTCCCATTCAATAGCTGCGGGTCGGTCTTGAGGGGATTGTAACCCTTTAACAAAAGCCCTTTCAAATAATTTACTTAAATGTGGTCCTAGTGCAGTGTATGGTACTTTCAAATCGTTGGGACGATTTGATTTATCAGTAGGGTGTTCAATAAACAATGCCTTAGACCCCATTTCTAAGCGTTCTTGTTCTTCGGAAGAAGACGCAGGATATGTCTTGGGGCCTTCTAAAGGGTGTCTGCCCAATAGATACTGGTAAATCAGCACTGCTAAAGCATGTTGGTCAGTAGTTGCTGATGGATGTTGTCGTTTTGGGTCTTGGAGTGGTAGATGAATTGTCGCTAATACTTCTGGTGCAATGTATCCCCTTGTCCCTAACACATCTGGCGGGAACAAACCAGGAACAACTAATGAGTCAATATCAATGACAACACATTTCCCGGTAGTAGGGTCAATCAACACATTTTTATTTGATAAATCAGAATGTGCTAGTCCTGCTTGGTGTAAGCGTCTAACAGCCCGTGCTAAAAGTATGCAAATTTGAAAATATTTAATCCAAGTTCCTCGTTCTGCTTCAGGTAAAAGTGGACGCAGTTTAGGTCTAACAAACCATGTACTTTCCTTTTCTTTACCTACCAAATTACCTTGTTTAAAGAAGTATTCGGCTGGATAAGCAGGAGTGATAATGCCTAAATGTGGTTGAACTACAATTCCTGTAGGCCAGCAAAATAGGTTCTGAAAATAGTCGCCATTTTTAGCGATTGTGGGATTGAAACTACTTAAAATTTTTTCTAACCGTAACCGTCGATTAATATCAGAATCAGCCTGAACATCTTTGTAGAAGCAAATTACCGATTTTTTATCAGCAGTGAAATAAACTTGCTTCATAGCACCTTCGCCAATCATCTCTGGGAGATACTCAATAGTGTTACCGTCTGCCAGGGTTGCTTTTGCCATTTGTGCTCCTACCGATAAAGAATTACTAATGTGCGATCGTCGAATGAACCTCGGCGATAGTAAGAATCAAGCCACAGTCGCAATTTTTTTTCTGGGGGCATGTTATGGCACTCTTGGTACATCTGCCCTGCCAAAGTTCCTGCTGCTAACAAAGCCGTAGAAGCTACAACTTCCTTAAGCTCTTTACCCAATACTGTGGCATAGTTCTTAACAGAAGCAATGTTGACTTCTTTCGGTTCATCTGTTGTGTCAGGGTCAAGAATTCTTTCTTCTAGCAGGAAGATATCTTTGACATCTTGAATACTTCGTGGCGGATTTATATTTTGTAGCTCATTTTCAATCTCTGTATCTTGCGGCTTGGTAATTGGAATTACTTGATTGAGAACCAAATCTCCATAAAGTTCCAAAATTCCAGGATCGGATGGGAAGTAGTCATCTGCTACACCATCAGTCATGACCATTAAAGCCTTAAGGTCTCCAGCAAATACAAATGTCTTTTGTACCAGATTTGCTCTCTGTAGCTTGTTTTTAGATGTCAAAAACTCAGTTTGTCCCCCGTATTCACCGCTATCTGGCTTGCCTAATAAGGTAAGCCTATTTTCACGAGATAAAGCTGCTAACATCCCATCTCCAATCTGACAGCTAAGGATTAAACTATATTTTTTTTCGCCAGCTTGAACAGTAGTGTGTACTGCGAGTAATAGGGTAGCTGAAAGGTCGTTTACTTCGAGTTTGCGTTGTGTAGCAGCTTGCTCAACGTCTTTGTAAGCTTCTTGTATTGCTTGGTATAAATCATTTTGAACAGACTCAATATCTTCTCCTGAAAATACCCATTTTTCATCTCTAGTTAAAGACTGGAGTAAATCCTCTTTTTTATCCCATTCTTTGATAGAGTAATTCTGAAGTTTTTCTGCTAGGTATTCTACAGCCGCTTTACAGGAAGCCTTAGCACCAATCCGAGAGAACTTTTTAGAACCAGCGCCATCAGATACAGCAACAATTGTCCACTGACCACTAGTCTTAAACTCAAACCAATCATCACAATTAGTGCCTTGATGTTTGTGTGCTTTCCCTCGCACTCGTGCGCCAATTATATTTAATTCCTCTGGTGATGTGCCAGATTTACAGTCAAATTCACTATGCTTATCTGGTACTTCTTCTACTGGAAGATAATTCCAATTTGCAGTAGCGGGTGTAGGAGTTTGTTGAGGAGATTCACCATAATTTGGGGCTGAGAAATTGATTGAGGATTCTGGTTCTGTAGATGTTAAAGCTTCACGGATTGCATTGCGGAGAATGTAACGGACTCTTCTCTGTAATTCAATATCCTGAAAAACCTTGTCATAAATACATTTTCTCCACATTAAATCAAGAAACTTGATGCCGTCTCGTTTTTCCAAATTATCAAGACTCAGCCGTTCTGCAAACATTTGAATCGATATCTTTCCTAAAACATTACAGACTTTAGCAATCTGTTGTTGAAAATTGGGATCTTTGACAAACTTATTCCAGATTTGTTCGTATTTATCGCAGTGTGGTTCAAGATAAAGTTTCCAAGAAATAGCATCAATTAAGTTTTCCAATTCTTCGTCTGCTGTACTCATAATTGTCACCCCGCGACATTCTTTGTGAATCTATACTTTTTCTGGTAGCACCTGAGCAGGTGCTACCTAGAAACAAATACTATTAAGGTATGATTTGAATTTGGGGTGGTGGTGGTGGCAGATTTACTGGTGCGTTGTCTGCCATTACTTGCGCTACACTTTGGGATGTTTGTTTAATTGACTGTGATACCCACTTAAAGAAGGCCTTGAGGGTATCTGGCTGGAGGTCATTGAGCTTAACAACGATTTCTGTAATCTGTTTGAGTGTATTCTCATTTGCATTGGAACCTGCTGCACAAGCAATAATGTTCGCAGGCTTTTTCTGCTTTAACTCAGATGCTGCTTGTTGCCAAGTGTCAGTCGGCTCTCCATCGGTCATCAGAAACACCAAGGGTTTCCAATCGCCTTTTTGTGTTTCGTTGGCTTTTTGAACTTCTGTATCAAAACATTTACCTAAAACTTTGAGTGCTGCACCCAATGAAGTAGCACCGCCAGCAAAAAGGTTGGGAGGTTGGAATGCTGTAAGTTCTGTAAGGGGAGATAACTGTTTAGCATCACTTTCAAATGTGATGACTGACAAATACGCTGTCTCTATGGCAAAAGGGTCATTATTTAATTCGGCAATTAGGGCCTTGACTCCTTGATTAACTGCCTGAATGGGATCGCCATTCATTGAACCAGAACAATCTAGTACCAGATAAACTGGTAGACGACGTGATGTCATTTTTTCTCTCCTGAAATTATTTTTAAGTCGGTTTTCTGCGATTACTTTAGCTACACTCTTTATCCAAATTGAATGTTTAGAATTTCGGATTGTAATACAGGATTACATTAGAAATCGCTAAGAATTTCTCTAATCAGCAGAAATTTTGAGTGATGTAGACTTGATTACGCTCTTGAGAAACTGCAACTCCTATACCCTCTTTGTCATAAGTGGCTGTGAGGATATTTTGTCGATGTCCAGGACTAGACATCCAACCCATAACTGTAGATTTAGCTATGTCAATTTGACTCGTCCAGTTATATTGAGGAACTCCATTATAGTAAGTGACTGAACTGTATAAATGGCTCATAAAAATGTTTTCAGCTATGCCTTGGGTGTAGTAATTGCCATAGTTTTTTCGACAGGCATAACCACCAGCATTTCCTCTATCTGTAGGGGTTGTTCCTTCTGGAGTTTTGTGGCTAAAGAAATTTCTGATTGCCATATCTTGACTATGTTGGCGAGCTATGTTTGAAAGCTTAGAGTCAAAGGTTAATAATGTCAGATTATACTGCTGTCGCTCCTGATTAATTAATTGATGAATCTGCTGTTCTAAACCAGAAATGGATATTACAATTTGAGGAGAATTTGTCACTTTTTATTACCTGCGATATCCTATTGATGTCTTATCCCCGGCCACGTCCGACATCGAAATTCTGAGCAGCATAGGTGTCAGTTGTATTGCACCAAGGACAAGTCAGAGTTAGCGAACCTTGATACTCAGGGCAACAATGAACATGACCCTGAGAACACATAGCCCATAATTGGTTACTACAATAAGGACATGGTTGAAAATCTTCTAATTGAGTTGTAGAAACTTGTAGACCTTGGCCATTCTCCTCAAATTCAAATTCTTTGACGGCATGAGTGGCAATAGCTTTATAAATATCTTGACTATTTCCCAAACCGAAAAGCTGGTCACGATTCCCAGATTTGACATACCTCAGCAAATAGAAACCGCTATTTTTAACACATTTAGCATGGAGAAAAATCTGACGCTCTGATGTTATTACCTGAGCTGGCTTTCCTGGTTGCGGTATTTCCATGCAATCTTCAGGCAATCTTGGCAATGCTACTCCCTGCTCTGTTGCAGTTTCTATCCTCTCACTGGCGACTGATACAGAAGCGGAAATCCATTTAAAAAACTTGGCGAAGGTATCTGGTGTAGCTTGTTTTAAAACTATTACTGTTTCAGTAATTTGCCGTAACTTTTCGGTGTCTGCATCAGGGCCGCAGGCTACAGCAATTACATTTGCTTTCTTGCCTACAATTGTAGTTCTTACCTTTTGAGCAACATTTTCCCAGGCATCTGTCGGTTCGCCATCGGTCAGAATGAAACAAATTGGTTTGTAGTCACCTTTTTGTTCTGCTGTTGTTTTCGCTACTTCCCGTTCTAAACACTTTTGCCAAATATCTAAAGCTGCTCCTAGTTTTGTACCCGATCCCAATCTCAGTTGGGGCACTTGAAATTTCAGCAGGTCTGTTAGAGGGATGACTTGCTTGGCTGTACTGGCAAATGTAATCAGGCTAATGGCAACGGTTTCTAAAGCCATAGGATTAGTTCGCAACTCATTAATCATGGCATTCACACCATTTTGTAGTGCCGTGAATGCTTCACCTGCCATAGATTCGGAGCAGTCCAGTAGTAAATATATTGGTAAACGGCGCGAGTAGTTAGACATCCTGTTTGCTTTTTCTAAGTTGTGAAAATGGAATTGCTAGTTAAGCAGTAGATACAGCTGATGAAATATTCAGAAAATCATGAACAAAATATTAATTTTGCACAGTCAAATAAACTTCCACACGTCGATTTAAAGCTCTACCTTGTGCTGTACTGTTGTTAGCTAGGGGTTGAGTCTCACCAAATCCTTTAACTTGGAGTTGATAGCTATTATCTATGCCAAGGTTTTGCAGAATCTCAGCCGCTTTTTGGGCCCGTTTTTGGGAAAGGTTTTGATTATATAATTCAGCACCTAAATTATCGGTGTGTCCTGTAATGATGACTGTGCCATTTTTCCCCTTAGCGTTAGACCATAAAGATTGAATCTTTGATATGTCTGCTGGCATTAATTCTGCCCTGTTGAGGCCAAAATTAATTATTAATTTTTGCTTTTGTGTTGCAGCCAAAACTTGGGGTGATGGGGGATTTGTTGACGGATTCAAATTTCTTGCTCCCTGTGGAGCAATAGTTATTTGGGCAGGCTTTTGCTCGGCGACAGGTGTTTTATTTACTAAAAAATAGGCTAATATACCTGTGGCGATCGCTATTAATCCTCCTAATAACCATAGGGTTTTACCAGCAAGTTTTCTTTGGGGTGGAACAGGAGGCGGTGGAACAGGAGTCACTTGAGGAGAATTTGGATCGGCCATCACATAGATTTCATCGTTATCTTCCATGATTACCTTCCTACTTTTAAACTTTAGGGAGAACTATCGATTGACGAATCCTTTGACCGTAGACTTCTATTTCAAACCATTGAGACTGGGGAGGCATAGATATAGATACTTTTGCTGGTAATCCATCTGTGTATTTTTTAATCACATTTCCAGCAGAATCATAAATAGTACCAATTGGTGCTACTATTTGATTTTCATCGACTACCTCGGCAAAAATTTGCACTAATGATGCCATTTCTTTGGCTATTTTATAATCCCAAATATCAACATCGGTGTCGGTATTAAAATCGTCTAATTCTTCTAATTGACTCTTGTCAATTTGATCCCCTACTCCTATCAAAACGAATTTAACTGGATGACGCTTACCAGATGCAATATCTTTTGCCAGTTGGGTTGTATATTGTTTAACTGCTTCCAAATCATAAACGCGACCATCGGTAATGAAAATAAACATACCTCGCTTCGCATCTACAAACCGTTCCGTAAAGTATTTAACCGCAGGGGCAAGTATAGTGCTGTTGCCAAAATTAATGCTTTTCGGCCCAATAACATCAAGGGTACGACATTCAGCCTCGGAAAAGTCTCCTAAAACTTCAATTTCTGAACCAAAACCACATGCCCAATAAATAACTGTAGTACCACCATGAGCATCTAAATTCTCTGCCAAATAGGCTATAAATTGTTGAGCAAGAGGTTGTACGATATTTGGGCTTTGACGCAGATATCCTCTTTGAATAGCATCTTCATAGGCTGCTTTTTGAAAGGATTTAACACGCCTTCCTTCTTCAATTCGAGATTCTAACCAACCCTTTTTTTCGTATTCTTCACTGACATCAGGGGGAATTTTTCCTTCTAACTTTCGCCCATAAAAGTCCTTCATAGATGCACTCGCATCCAAGGCAACGCCTGTTTGCCAGCCTTCAGCTTCTTCTCCTTGGGGTTCCATCAGAATCGTGAACAAAATTTGCAGTTCTTGACCTGTATTGCGAACATTCACTTCTCCAAACTCTTTAGCAACCATACTGCTAGGTAGTTGGTGGCTTTTTTGTTCGTTTGATGAATCAGAGTTATGTCTAGGCATACTTTATCTACTCCTTGGACTGTCATTCACCTAATTTATGGTTGTGATAGTGCTTCTGAAATGTCTTGAGTGATGCTTCCTCCAGTAAATTCCAAGGTGAAGGCAGTTGAGCCAGCAGGCAGAGTAAATTTGAGTAAGGCGGGAACCCCATCAGCATAATCACGGCAAAGTTTTCCTGCTTGGTTAAATATCCGCCCAGAACCCAGAACAATCATGTCTTCGGAAACAAGTTCTTTAAAGACTTGTTCTAGTTTGTTCATATCATTGGCTAATTGATGATCCCAAAGGTCAATATTTAGTCCTGTGCTATCTTTGATCGGATTATTTTCAAACATATCGTCGAGTTCATTCATTTGTCCTTCATCTACTTCATCACCGATACCGATGAGGAACAATTTGATAAATGGTTTTTGTGCTTGGGCGATTTCTTGAGCATACTGAATGCAGTATTGTTTCACTGCTGGTAAATCTTCAATAATTCCATCAGTAACAAAGACAGACATCGCAGCGGGTTGTTTGACTCCCAGTGCTGGAGCATTTTTGAATTTATCAATAAAATGTTGCAATGGTGGCAATAATTTAGTACCTGTTCCCCATTTTTTGGGGCCTTTAACTACCATGTTGTTGATATTTTGGCTGTCAAATTCTCCTAATTCTTCTATTGCTGCTCCACCTGGACTGCAAGCCCAATAAATTAAATCAACTTTGCCATTGGAGGAAAAGTTGGATAAAAAATCCACCATTGTGCGAGCAACTGGTTCAACAAAGTTGAGACTACTAGCTGCTTGAGCAAAAGCCCCACCAACGATACCGCTAACTCCATACATTTTTTTCATTGATGCCGAACCATCCAGGGCTAAACCCATTCGCACTCCCTCAAGATCGGGAACAGTGAGAATTGTGGCAACAATGTTCAATTCAGCGTTTTTTTGCTTGTAGACATTCACTTCACCAAATGGCTCAACTACATTTTCTAACTGCATATCAGAATGCCTCCTGGATTGTTGAAATTAATTACATTCCCTACTTGGACAATTCCTGAATCATTAGCGATCGCTTTGACATTTGCTCGACAATAATCTTTAATACTCTCCCAGCTTTAATTTGGGGAAGTTTGTCTTCAAAAACTACGCAAAACAGTTGCTGTACCTGCTTTTTAGTAGATAAGATTAATGAAGTTTAGTATAATACATGTTCTTTTTTTTACTATGATCTTATTTATGTTTTAATAATTCAATTAAGATTAATTAATTACTAAAATATTTAGTTAATAAATAAAAATTTTTATTGACAATTAAGGGAGTAAATGTAGTAACAGACCAAAAAGTTTTCCAGAATCCTTACTAGCCTTTAATTTATCCTGGGGAATATAATCCGCCAAAATCAGCTTTTACTCTGCCGCTCATTTACTTTTGTTTTAGGTAGACTTAAGAGCGAGGGCAAGTAGTTGCGATCGCTAGCACGAAAAACAACGGCTGAAAGCCTTAATATTTAGTCAAATTTCAAAATTTTCCCGTATCTTAAATTTATGGAAAATTTTAATGATATGTTGAAAACATACTGATAACAAAAGCATTTATCAGGGTAAAAATATCGGGTTAAATATGGCTTTAACAGCTTCAACAATGTTGCCATTAGGCACCAAAGCACCAGATTTTAATCTACCGGAAGTTGTATCTGGAAAGGCAACTTCACTTGCTACATTTGCAGATAAAAAAGCGCTGTTGGTAATGTTCATTTGTCGGCATTGCCCATTTGTCAAGCATGTGCAACAACAATTAGTGCAGTTAGGAAAAGATTATTTTACAAGTGATTTAGCGATCGTTGCTATCAGCGCTAACGATGCGAAGAATTATCCAGATGATGCGCCAGAGTCCTTAAAAGCATTTGCCACAGAACAAGGATTTACTTTTACGTTATGCTACGACGAAAGCCAGGAAACGGCAAAAGCTTACACAGCTGCTTGCACACCAGATTTTTTTCTATTTGATGGCTCCCGCCAACTTGTTTATCGGGGACAATTAGATGATAGTCGTCCTAGTAATGGTAAACCTGTAACAGGTGCAGATTTACGTGCAGCTATTGAAGCAGTGTTAGCGGATAAACCTGTTGCGACTGAGCAAAAGCCGAGTGTTGGTTGCAACATTAAATGGAAACCTGGAAACCAACCCAGTTATTTTGGTTGAAAGGGGGACATTGGGAGTGTTGACTGTTGACTATTGACTGAGGAGTTACGAGTTAGGAATTCTGTCCTCTACGCCTCTATTCCCAGTCGCTACTCCCCAGCCCCCAGTTCCCAGATATCAGTGCTTAATTTCCAAATTCAGGATGTAGCGTCCTAATTGGATTTTTTCTGCCCACAACTCATATTCCAGTCGCAAATGCTCTGGTAAAGGATGTGCGTTGAGAGCTAGACTACTAGTAAAATTTCGTAAACGAATCGGATCGTTAGATTGCAACGACTCAGTTGGCAACCAATAACGACTTATACCATAAACACCCTGTTCCCAGAAGTGACGATAACTCACTTGGGCGTTACCTTGCATAGTCATAATTACCCGATATGGGGAAATCTCCAACCACAAAATTCTGGGACTGCTAGGAGCATAGGCTTTGCTCTTATTTTGAGGAGAAGCGTCCTCTGGACTGAGGACACTCTCGACTTCGCAAGTAATTAGGGGCGGTGCAGTCAACAGTAAATGAAACCGGTCAGTATCTTTTTGATACAATGTGCCGGCAGTTTCAACAACAGACCAGATTGGTAGGTCAGTAGAAATAATTGATAAGCACACGGGTTTGCGGTGATGGGTCAGCATGGGAGCGATAAGGGCTAAAAGCTATTGAACAAAATGAAATGAACACTAGGAGTCTAATGGTCAGGGTAAGAAACTAAATAGTAAAACAGGCTTAATATTAACTGAATTCGCTGGTTGGCTAAGCTACACAAATTGAGATAGCAACAGGTAGGATGCAAGCTGAGACAGCAAAAATAGCGGTTTTTCTAGAGAGAGCTAATTTGTAATTAAAGCTTGTAAATATTCTAAAGCTATAGACCCAAAACAGTGGCAGTCTTTAGTAGATGCAAAAAAACCTTCTTGGGCGGACTTACCGTAGATTTGAGTAAGTTTCATACAAGAAAAAGCGTAGGATACTAGGGAGGAAGCACCAGCGGCAAATCAACTCGCTGACGAACTTTTGGTGTATTCAAAAGCCAGTGTATCCTACTCTTGGCTTCAGTTATAACCGTAGAAATTCCAGAAGACCTTTCTCTTTAGTTTGAGGGGGGTGGGTAGATGGGGGGATGAAGAGATGGGGAAGTGCGGAGAGTGTGGGGAGATGGCTTCGCCAAGGGAAAAGGGAAAAGGAGGGAAGGGATCTTTCTTTTCCCCTTTGCCCCTTGCCCTTTGCCCCTTGCCCCATACTTCGGCTACGCTCAGTACAAGTGCCCCATGCCCAATAGCCGTACTAGAAAGTCAAAGTGGTACGAAGTACGCCTACAACTGCTGTGTCGTTGGCGCTAAATCCTTCGGGGTTGAATAGCCAAAATACCCCAGGGGTAATACTGATATTGTCATTAACCCTGTAGTTAAAGAAAGTTTCTAAATGATAAGGAGTCGTATCTTCAAGACGGATAGCAATTCCGCCGGTAGACTGTCGATAAAGCGGCTGTCCGAAAATCACTGCGGCTGCGTTTCCTTTACCGAAGATGTCTCTAACATGCAACCCGGCTGACCAGCTACTAAAGGTTGTAGAAGCATTTACATTTGACAAATTGGCGAAAAGCAAAGCACCCGATATTGACAAAGATGTTTGAGGTGTAAATCGCCAGGTTGCTGTCGCACCAACAGAATCAACGTTGATAGGCTCGTTGAGAATTGCTAATGTGGCATTACCACCCACCTGTCCCAGCTGTGCTGCGTTGGGAGCAAACCGAATTGAAGCAATATCAGCGCTACTCAGACCTGTACCCAAAATGTTGATTTCGTGGTAACTGTGTGCATAGTTGATTCCAATATCCAGATTTGAAATTGGTTTTAAGGTAAGTTGTGCTGCAAGTGCTCCTGTGCCGCTAAAGAAACCTCCCCCCAAAGGTGTGTTCAAAAGACCGAGATCTTGGGGCAAGGGTGATGTACCGTTACCATATATAACTCCAAGTCCTACTTGTTTTGAAGGATTCCACAAAAAACCAGCGCCTGCAAGTAAACCACTCCCAGAAGTACCCCCAGTAATTCGTACAGCAGCGTTGTAGCCTGCAAATCGAGAAATTGCTCCTTGGCTATCGCTGGCGTAGGGGGTGATGGCAGGAAACACATCTGTAATCTCTGCATTTGTGGCGGCAAATACGGCAAATTGTTGGGACAAGGGTAAGACATACGCTAGCTTGTAAAGACTAACTGAATTGACTCCGCCATCAGCTTGCAATGTCTGAGGACTAAAACCAGGAAATTCTGGCTCAAAGCTTAACTTAGTTGAACCTGCACCCAACAAACTCGAATTTGGCAATAATTGTCCTTGAATCGTGCCCCGACTATAAAGTGAATCAGTAGCTCTAAAGTTATAAGCTTGGAGTCCAATAATTAATAAGTCAGTGCCGTTAAAGCTACTGGTGAGATTTAGCCTCACACGATTATTAAAGACAACATTGGCATCTTCACTACCTGGTTCTCCACCTGTGGCTGCTGCTAAAGATAAAATCGCTTCACCATTAAGTTTAGTGGTGGTAGAAAACTGTTGCTTTTCTAGGGTAGCTGTGCGACCTTCTAAAGCATCTACACGGCCCCGTAATGTTGCTAGTTCTGCTGCAAATTCTTCTTGGAGTTTTTGCAGAGTTACTAAATCTTCTTTAGTAACTAAATCACCAGTAGTGGAAGCAATCCTTTCGTTGATTCTGTCTAGGCAAGCATTCAAACCAGCAGCAAATTCGTAACGAGTTAATGCACGATTTCCTCTGTATGTGCTGTCAGGATATCCGGCAATGCAACCATAACGTTCTACTACAGATTGTAATGCCTGAAAAGCCCAGTCTGTTGGTTTAACATCAGATAATCGAGATACAGAGTTTACTTGACCAATGGCATCAGTTTTTGGGGATTGATTATCAATACTAAAATTAGGCTGCGTCTCAGCAGGATTGGCAAGTGTAGGATATACTTCCAGTGAAATTGAACCTGTAACTAAGCACAATAAACTGGCTCTCGCAATGGATCTTAATTGCTCGTGATTCATATTTATTCCTCACACACAAATACAACATCTACTTATTTTTGTGACAACCAATAGCTTTTTAAAATGTTTGAGTCACGAGAGCGTTGTATTCATAAATTGAATTTGTTTGCTGTGAAATTGTTGTGACAATGAGTGCCCTACTAGCATTAGGAACCCAATACTGCTCGCTTTGTGCATTTTTAACTCGGCATTGGATTTGGGTAAAAGGTTAATGGTTCGACAAGCTCACCAACCGGGTAAAGGTTAAAGGTTTTTTCTTTCCCCCTTTCCCCTTCCCCTTTTCCCCTTAACCGACAAGTATTGATTAGGAACCCAACAAGCAAACGAAATATGTATGAATCACGTTTCTGTGCTAATAGTTTGCTAGTTAAACATGTCAATCCCTAGTGTCAGAATTGCTCTGTACAGGATTCACATAATTAATAGCCAAACCAACACATTGGCTCATACAAATCCAAGTTGATATAGAGCTATAAAATTAATCTTCAAAAATTAGGTGGCAAAAAGGAAACACCTAACTGCTTGTGAAAAATAATTTCATAACTCTATTAATTTACTTAGACACTATTGGTGTGTCGTAGATTTCAGTATTTGTACTTTATCACGGCGATTTTGGCAAGATCAACGTTTTTTTGCGATCGCTGAATAATATTAACTTATACACCAGGACTCAGAAATCAGAATAGCTTTAGACTATTCAGCGTTGAGGATTTTTGGTACTTTGAAAAATTCGCCTTCTTGTTCGGGGGCGCTGTTGAGGATGCTTTCACGGTCAGGATAGGGTTGCAACTCATCTTCTCGCGTAACATTACTTACATCTATTGCCCGTGTTGTTGGAGGCACATCACTAACATCGAGTTCATTGAGTTGTTGAATATAATCGAGAATGCTTCCCAATTGATTGGTAAATTGTTCTTCTTCTTCCGGAGTTAACTCTAAACGAGCAAGATTAGCTACTTTGTGGACTTGTTCTTGGTCAATCATAAATTGTTATTGGGCATGGGGCACTTGTACTGAGCGTAGCCGAAGTATGGGGCATGGGGCATTGATTATTAGTCATTGGGCATTTGCAAAGGACTAATGACTAATGACCAATGACTAATGACTAATGACTAGAAGAATACGTCAATTTGCGATCGCCCTGTGGTTTTCAACCAGTTTTGGGCTTCAATGTAGTTATTGGGAGCCATACGAATAGCTCGAATCCAATAGTCTGCGGCTTGGTCAAACAGTGCTTCGCCACCGTCGTTATCTCCAGCTTCTTTGGCTTTTTCGCCTTGGTAGTGATAAATCACAGCGATGTTGTTCAAAGCTTGGGGTAGGCGTGGGTTTAACTCAATTGCTTGGTGATACAGTTCTAAAGCTTTGTTGTGGTCGCCGTTGCTGGCATAGATTAGCCCCATATTGTAGAGAATATAGCCGCGATCGTTGGTATCTTCCTCTAGTGTTAGAGCTTCTTCATAATATTCCAATGCCTCAGCATATTCTCCTTCTGCTTGGGCTGACATGCCATCTCGATAATACACAAAGGCTTCTTTAGCTTTTTTGTTGGCTGGCAGGATCTTCAGGATGATATCCGCCATCACTGTAAAGGATTTGTCAACAAAGTTATCGTTTTTTTGCGTTCTTGGCATACTTGTCTCTGGGTATTGGGAACTGGGGGTTACGAAAACTCTTCTCTAGTCCATAGTATACAGTCCTAGTCCCCAGTCCCTAGTCTCCACTAATCGGCGTGATGCATTCCGGGCTATTGTGCCGAGAGTTGTTTACTATGGTACTGACTGGATAGGCAGTCATGGCTGGGGCTGGATAGGGACGCAATAGCTGTTGTAGGGTTTGGGGCGTTTGCACTTGGGAATCTAGCCATAAATCGTAATCTTGCGACTCTAGAATCACTGGCATCCGCTCATGGATGGGTTGGAGTAATTCGTTAGCTGATGTTGTCAAAATTGTACAAGAAATTATTTCCTCCTTGGCAGGCGAGTGCCATCTCTCCCACAAACCTGCAAAAGCGAAGGGTTTTCCATCTTGGAGACGAAAATAAAATGGCTGCTTCTTGCCTTGTTGACGTTGCCATTCATAAAAGCCATCAGCTAGCACTAAACAGCGTCGATGCTTAAAAGCTGACCGAAAAGCAGGTTTTTCGGCAACGGTTTCCGCCCTGGCGTTGATCAATTTTGCCCCCATTCCGGGATCTTTTGCCCATGAGGGAATTAATCCCCAATGCAACTGCTGAAATTCACGCTTTTTGCTTTCAGAATTTTGTAACACCGTAGCTACTTTTTGCGTAGGTGCAATGTTATATTCGGCTGCTAAATCCGGAAGTTGTTGAACATCGAAAGTTTTAGCTAGAGCTTCTAGTGACTGGTTTAGAGTAAATCTTCCACACATACTTTTATTCCCGACTGCTAACTAAATTAAACATCTCAATGTTGAAATAAATAATACTTTTTTTATTTTTGGGGATGATTTTATCTGAACGAGCAAGAAGTTAAATATAAAAGAAATTATCCGGTTTTTGTAAAATATTTTGGTAAGATATTGTATTTTGAACCCTTAGTTATCAACACATTCATTACTGTATTTTAGCATGGAACTACTGCGTTTGTACGATTTTTTACCTTCTGGTAATGCTTATAAGATACGTCTTTTATTGACACAACTAGGTATGCCTTTTGAGAGGGTAGAGGTTAATATCTTAAAAGGCGAGACTCGAACACCAGAATTTTTAAGCAAAAATCCCAACGGCAAGATTCCAGTTCTGGAAATTGAGCCAGGAAAATATCTGGCAGAGTCAAATGCTATCTTGGTTTATCTAAGTGAAGGTACAGAATTTTTACCCTATGATCGCTTTTTGCGATCGCAAGTCCTCCAATGGTTATTTTTTGAACAGTATAGCCATCAACCTTTTATTGCCCCATCAAGATTTTGGATTTCTATTTTAGGTAAAGCTGAAGAATATAGTGAAGCTTTAAAGCAAAAACGCGAACCAGGTTATGCAGCACTTAACTTGATGGAAAAACACTTAACTTATGAAACTTTTTTTGTAGGAGAACGTTACACCATCGCTGACATAGCTTTGTTCGCTTATACTCATGTAGCTGATGAAGGAGGATTTGATTTAACACAATTTCCTGCTATCCAAGCTTGGATAAAAAGAGTCAAAGCTCAGCCCAGGTATATTACTATTAACGATATACCCAAAGATATAGAATTTTAAAAATTCTATTTTACAAGCCTGTGCCTCTCGATTTCTGGTCGCATCCAGTGATACATAACATTACATGAAGTTTTACCAAGCAGTGAATCGGTAAAGATAAAATAGTCAGCACTAGATAGCCATGTCAATTTCAATCAGCTTTTGTCGAGAGGACAAACCAGACTTAATTGTGATATCAGATTTGGCTACACCAAATTTCTCTGCTAGAAGCTCAATTAACTCTTCATTAGCCTTGCCATCAACTGGGGGCGATTTTAAATATACAATCAGGCTATTATCAGCTTGTTCTAATATTTTTTGCTGTTTAGAGTTAGGTTTTACCTTGACTTTTTTTTGCATAACCAATTTTTTGTAATTGTTGCAGCCAGAACCAACCTAAAATACAACCCAATAGGTAATGAGGAAAATCCCACCAAACAAAGGTAGTACCAAGTAACAATTTACCTATGAAGGTGGCGCGAATCTCGTCTAATAGTGGCAAATGCCAAAGTTGCAAAAATTCTATTATACAGGTGATGACAAAAACCCATATCGGAATTTGGATTACCGCTGTTCGACTTCTAAAAAACCAAAATCCAAACAGACACCAAAATATTTCGTAAAGTATATCTCCTCCGTAGTCATTAAACCACTTATAGCCAGGACCAGTGTAATACTTAAAGAAAAAACCCATCGGTACAACGATGAGTATAGAAAGAACAATATATATTGTTTGATTTTGATTCCGGCGCATTTTTTGAAACTTCAGAAGACTAAGCAAAATTTTAGCCTTTGTAGAAGGGACTGGGTACTGGGGATTGGGGACTGGGGATTAGGGACTAGGGCTGTATAGTATGAGTTGGAGAAGATATCTACTAAATAGCCAAAAACTTTATTAAATCTACTGAAACATACCCAATCGCCAGTCCCTTCCGTGATTATGGATATCTTCGACTGCCGGCACCGACTACACCGATTTTGTGGCGATAAGAGAGTTCAGCACCGAACCAACCGGAAGCGCTAGTCAATGTACCAACAATCAAGGAGAGAACCAATCCCCAAGGTAGTATTCGGGCTTCAGGGTCGCCCAAACGTAGGAGGAAGTTGAAGAGTGTTAAAACCAGGATAGAAACGTTAAGTATCAAGTGCACCCAACCGGCAGTACGCTTGCGGACTCGTTCGATTTTCAAAAAGTCACTCAGACCGATTGCAGCTGCAATCAAACCTCCAGCTAATCCGAGTCCGATTAGCCATATCGAAGCCCTAGCCCAGAAGAAATCACGAGTTAACCAGTAGCCGAAATCGGTTCCCAAAGCTAAGGCTAAAAAGGCGATGGGGAAAATCACACTCAAGGGGTGTAAGGGATGCCCGGCGATCGCAACAGTGCTAGGTACGCCAGGATCGCGATAATCACTATCGTTACTTTCAATAACTGGTGGGATGTTTGGAAAAGGTGTTGAATTTGCTTGAGTTGTTTCTGTAGTTTCCATTATTAGTGTCCTGAATTTATTGCAAATAAAGGGTTTAATACCCCTACGTCTACAGGGGATTTAAGCCCGGTCTGAAACTGTCTTTAATGCGTGAATTTTGTTAGCGCAGCTAAGCCGTGTCTGCGAGCGTTATTTTGAATTTTGAATTGTTATGAGTGTCTATTTCTAACCAGAAGGAATTTGTTCTACATAAGCTTGGGCTTGCAGGGTTAGTTTACCTACTTCTACTTTTAGTTGATTAACTTGCAGGTTCATCCCCTCCAAATCAAAGTTACTCAAATTCAAAATTTCGCTGGTTTGATCTATCAAAGCTTTTGTCAAATCTGGCGATATTTCTTCACTTTCACCATACTCAACATTTTCCAGAGAAACACTTTTTCCATTAGCACTGATTGAAGGTACTGCTGAAAAGGCAACTTGCTGATTGTCGCCTGTTTCTACTAATTTGACGCTGGCATTTAGCGCTACTTTTCCATCACCAGGTAGTCGAAAGTCTACATGTTGAGGTTCAATAGTCGTCTGTTGTCCGTTAACGCTTATTTTTTGATTTTGTAATTGCGATCGCACATATTCAGAGTTGAAGGCGCGATTGATATCAGCTTCCGTTAAAACAACTCGTGTATTAGCTTCAGTAGGTTTTGTCAGTTCAATTTTGCCAAAAGCTACACTCAGAGGATTGATGGCAACACTAGTCATTTGCATTTCAAGTTCCTCCATCCGGAGGTCTTTCTGCATTACTAAACCTTCGCCTTCAATTGTGACTGCATCTACTTGTCCCTGAACCACTTTCAGTGGATCGGTTTTGATATTAACATCTAAATTTTCTACTTCATCTAACTGGCTAGATAATCCTATTTCTGCCGCTTTATTCAGCGCCTGTTCTCCTAATCCAGGATTGTCTGGCATTATCAAATTAACTCCTACTTGAAATATCATCTCCTTGAGTCAATTTAATAAATTGGCATCAAAAATTTATCTATCTGGCGATGTAGTAAAGTTATAAATGCTGTCTATCTAAAAGTATAACGATATAATTTTTAATATTTTTTTGTGTTTCTACCTTTTGAACTCAGGTTACATTACTATAATAAATGTCAAAAATCTGTGACATTTAATTTTTTCAGTTAGGAAATCAGCAGTGCTACCAAATAACCGTACTCCTATAAACCAAACTCAACGCTGGAAGTTTTTACAACTTTTTGGACTGGTAAGACGTAATCCTCTTTTCATTTCACGGTGGGTTTTACGCTGGGTAGTAGTGGGGACAGTTTGTGGTCTATTTGCTAGTTTGTACTGGAATATTCTGGAACTGATGACTCACCAACTCGAAAGATTTGGGGGTGTGAGTCTGCTAATAGTTATGCCTATAGCTGGATTAATTGTTGGTTTGGTAATTCATTTTTTAGGCAATCCTGGGGAAATTGCCGTTATTGTCGATAATATCCATTTTCGTGGCGGACGTTTGGATGCACGAAAAAATCCGGCGATGATTCTCGCTTCTTTGGTGAGTATCGCTGCTGGGGGTAGTGCAGGGCCGGAAGCGCCATTAGTACAGGTTACAGGATCTTTTGGTACATGGATAGGCGATCGCCTCCGCCTCCAGGGCGAAGACCTCAGAACCACGAGTTTAGCAGCAATGGCGGCTGGGTTTACCGCCTTGTTTGGCGCACCATTAGGTGGGGCGATGTTTGCCCTAGAAATTCTTCACCATCAGCATATCGTCGAATACTACGAAGCTTTAATGCCAGCGATCATTTCTAGTTGCGCTAGTTACTTAGTATTTGCCTTCATCACCCGTTTGGGAATTGCCCCCACCTGGCATTTTCCCCAATACCATTTAGAGAACATCGATGATTTTGCTTTGGCTATCCTGTTCGGAATCATCGGCGCAGTTGCAGGTTGGATTTTTATGGCCATTTTTCGCGGCTGTGACAGGCTTTTTGCGATGGTTCCCGGCCCGGTTTATGTACGCACCACATTAGCAGGATTAGGCTTAGGTACTTTGGCAGCCTTCTTACCTCTAACCCGCTTTTTTGGACATGAAGAATTAGAATCAGTCCTAACTACTAATTTTCCACTTGTTTTTTTGTTAATTTTAGCCTTGGGTAAAATGGCATCCATCAGCATCACAGTTACTGGTGGGTGGCGTGGTGGTTTCATTATTCCCTTATTTTTTACTGGTGCTTGTATTGGTAAAGCAATTGCAATTTTAATTCCGGGCTTGAATCCTGCACTAGCTATGATCTGTACAATGGCAGCTATTAATGCAGCAGTGACACGCACACCCATAAGTACAACTTTGTTGCTATCAAAATTGACTAATTTTAGTCCTTTTACGCCAATCCTGTTTGCTAGTTTGATTGGGTTTTTTCTCGCACCAAAAGTTCCCTTAATAGCTTCTCAACTTAAATCACAGCAATCTGTTGAGCAAATATAAAAAATTTAAAATTATGCTTTTTGCCGAACTGCGATCGCCTAAATCTCAGGACAAGTAATAATACATCCTTGGGGCCATATCGATAGTAGATCTTCTCGCACCCAACCAATAACATTACTTGGGAACTTAATGCGATACCAACGATATTGACCCGGCTGTTTATACAAATCTTCAACCGTCACCAAATCACCTGACAGTGCGTTGTACAGAACCTTGCTTTTTAAGTTGGGAGACGAACGGACGTTAATTTTATAGCCGCGCTTCCCTGCGATGGTTGCATAACGCTTGTTGCTCACCTCAAACCTGACTAAATCGCTGCGTACCCAACCGCTTAGGGTTCCTTCCACCTTTGGTTGCACATAGTACCAGTACTCGCCATCATTACCCACCGTAATATTCAAAACCTCCACATTAGCCCCTGATGGCAAAATTTCTTCTAACGATGCGGTCAAAGATGCATCTGTTCGCAGATTACTTCTACTCGTTAAGGTCGCCGGACGAGCCATTACAGGTAATACTCCAGTGATTACTGTCCCAAAAGTCAACAATCCCACTGTCAACTTTCTCATTAAACCCATAAATTCTCCAGGAGATACCCAATTAACAAAGAATAAAATTGAACTTGCAAGCTAATTTAACTAGATACAAATATAGAAAAATCAGAGATTTTGTGAAAAAGCTTCAGCTAGTAGTTTGTTGATTTTTAACAATTTCTTTTAACTCATCTATTAAATGTCCTTGGTTAAGTGAAAATATGTCGATGCCATCATCCTGTTCGCAGGGTATTTGCAGATTTCCCTCAAATTTTGTATCTAGCAGTTTCAACAACTCTGCTAAATTAGGAGCTAGCACGTATTTATCATCTTCATCTCTACCAAAATTGATGATTTGGCCAATACATCCCTTAAAACCAGGTGCTAAATCAATGCCAATATGACACCCCCCAGAATCATCCATTAGAGGTATCCATTTCTCGTTTGCATAGACGGATTGGATAACTCCTTCTGGATTAGATGTACAAAATTCATTGAAATCTTCTATACCATCTTCAATGATTTTTTTCCAACCTAACCAACATTGCTCCACCTCATTAAGTGGTATAAATCTTAAGCCATAAAAAATGCCCAACCCTTCGTCTGACTCTCCATTGTTGATTCGATACAAAGTTTTCATATCTTCTGGGATTTCATAACCAAGTACCGTTTCCAGATGAGAAATTTCATCTTCACTTACTGGGGGGTTGAGCTTGTAATGTTCTGGAAACCACTTGCTAACTTTTTCTTTATAGCTTAACCAGTATTGGCTAACCTGATTGTTCATGTGTTTGAGATTGGCTATATATAACAAGGCGATTTACTGTTGACTGTTGACTGATAACTGCTAACCGTCAACATGAAATTTCATCCGCTTTTAGGAGTGGATGAGCTTATCTTAATGTCATTCGCGTGCTACAATAATTTTTTTAAAGGCAACATAAAACCGGGCACAATATCTTCTCCACTTAAGGTTGCTGTAGCTGGATATTGAGTAATTGAATCGTCTCGACGATAAACTAAAGCTTGCTGATTTTTGGTGTCAATTAACCATCCTAATTGAACGCCATTAGCAATATATTCTTCCATTTTGGTTTTGAGCTTTGCCAAGCTGTCATTTTTAGAACGAATTTCAATCACAAAATCCGGTGCTAAGTTAATAAATTTGTCCTCTTGCTCGTCCCAACCTTCTGGTAAACGTCCTTTAGCAACAAAAGCAGCATCAGGGCATCGCACTGCCGTATTTGCTAATCTAAAACCTGTACTTGAGCTAAAAACTTCACCTAAATCTTGACTTTCTACCCAATTCAACAGATAGGCTCCTGCTTTTATTTCTCGATTACCAGAAATTCCACCAGTTGGAGGCATAGTTTCTAAATTTCCATTAGCATTGCGTTCAAACCGCAGTTCTGGGTTTTGCGAACTCATCGACATTAATTCTTCATCAGTGACAGTGTACAAAGATTCCACTGTTACTTGTTCGCTGTTCATGATAATGTCATAGCAAGCTTAATAGACACTTCAATTTTAGACTGAGATTCCATTACTTTTTGAGAATCTGTAGCTTTCTTCTTTTGAATTCGTATAAATAAAAAATCAAGGCTGAAGAATGAAGTCTAAAAACTTCATTCTTCAGCCTCTAAAAGTAATGACAGTCTCTTATTGACTAGCGGAACATGCTGCTGACTGACGTATCTTCATGAATTCGCCAGATAGTTTCTCCTAAGAGATTAGCCACTGACAGCACCACTAGTTGTGGAAAGCGATTGCTTTCTGGTATGGGAATTGTGTTTGTGACGATGACTTCTTCAAACAAGCCACTGGATAACCGTTCCACAGCAGGTGGAGAGAACACTGCATGAGTGGCACAGGCGTATACCTGACGCGCTCCTTCTTCACGTAATAGTCGCGCTCCTTCAGCAATTGTACCGCCGGTGTCGATCATATCATCCACCAAGACTGCGGTTTTACCTTTAACATCGCCAATCACATTTAACACTTCTGCTACATTGTGTGCCTGACGACGTTTGTCAATAATTGCTAGTGGGGCATCATTGAGTTTTTTGGCAAATGCTCTGGCTCGTGCAACACCGCCAACGTCTGGGGAAACAACCACAAGGTCGGGCAGTTCTTTGCTTGCCAGATAATCTAATAATACTGGTGAACCGTAAACATGGTCGAAGGGTATGTCGAAATAGCCCTGAATTTGAGCCGAGTGCAAATCCATTGCTAGAACACGGTTGGCACCTGCTTGGACGATCAAGTTAGCAACTAGCTTGGCGGTTATTGATTCTCGTCCTGCGGTTTTGCGATCGGCGCGGGCGTAGCCATAGTAAGGAATTACAGCCGTTACTTGTCGTGCAGAAGCTCGACGACAAGCGTCAACCATAATCAATAATTCCATCAAGTGATCGTTGACGGGTTGACAACATGGCTGAATTAAATAGACATCACAACCCCGAATCGATTCTTGGATTTGAACGTAAAGTTCTCCATCCGCAAATCTTTTGCGGATCATTGGCCCCAAGTCCATGCCCAAGTAACGAGCGACTTCTTGAGAGACTTGGAGATTGGCAGAACCAGAAAACAGCCGCAGGCGATGATTATCAGTCATTCCTGTTGCAGATGCTTCCACTTTGAAAGTTGCAGAACTGAGCACAGCAGATCCTCGATGTGCATTCATAGCAATATTATCATTAGAGATTTTATAGATTTAACCAAGAAATAGCCTAAAAAAACATCTGTGAGTTTTATTGAAGCTTCAATACAAAATTTAAACATTTTTCCATAAAATTATCATTTGGTAATTGTCTAATCTTCTTGGTCAACAAACTATTGATACCTTAACTGGCATTAAGTCAAGTTAGCCCACTAGATATACTAGTGGAATTTTTTGGCTTTGCGGTAAATAACCAAAATCTCTCAAAGATTGGTGTGATAGATAGATTGTTCTAACTACCTCATTTATAACTGAGAGCAAAGCATTGACAACTTAAGTGATATTGAAATTTGTTCAGAGACAGAAGAAGGCTTGTGACTAAGTGTTTAGGGCGTATCTTATTATATTCTACGATTTTAACGGCAAATAAATAATCTGACATATTTAATTTTAAGTTCTAATTAACACAATAAAAACCGAGAATATCCGTATTTAGCGAAATTATTACGTTAACGGTTGACGGTTGACGGTTGACGGTTATCAGTCAACAGTCAACAGTCAACGAAAAAGCCGTTTTGGTAAGTTAAAATATCGCTGCATGTAACTGTCCGTTGCCACTTAGACTTAATCTTTGTCGGTGACTTACTTCTCAGTTGCCATTACACTCAATTATTGGATCATGCAATCACCCATTACAGTTGGCACTGTCTTGCAAAACCGTTACCGGATAATTCAAATTCTCGGACAGGGGGGATTTGGTAGAACCTATTTGGCAGAAGACCAGAGGCGCTTTAACGAACTTTGCGCGATCAAGGAATTGATTTCAACAGCAATGGAGGCTTCGGCTTGGGAGAAGGCACAAGAGCTTTTTCACCGAGAGGCTGCTATTTTATATCAAATCGAACACCCACAAGTGCCGAAATTCCGGGAAAGATTTGAGCAAGACCATCGCTTGTTTTTGGTGGAGGACTACGTTGCAGGTCAGACGTACCGAACTCTGTTGACCGAAAAGCAAGCTGTGGGTCAAACTTTCACTGAAGCAGAAGTATTTGGGTTAATTCAGTCTTTGTTGCCTGTTTTAGAGCATATTCATAGCCGAGGGATTATTCACCGCGATATCTCGCCAGAAAATATTATTTTGCGAGATAGCGATGGTAAGCCTGTGTTAATTGACTTTGGAGTGGTGAAAGAACTCGCAACGCGTTTACAATCGCCAGATAGCCCAATGCCAGTAACTAGTGTGGGAAAATTAGGCTACTCTCCGAGCGAACAAGTACAAACAGGAGGAGCTTACCCTAGTAGTGATTTGTATGCATTAGCGGTGAGTGCGATTGTTTTGCTGACTGGTAGGGAACCAAGAGATTTATTTGATGAAAACCAATTAACTTGGGATTGGCAGCAGTGGGTAAAAGTAAATCCACAATTTGCTCAGGTTTTGCATCGAATGTTAAATCATATTCCTAGCGATCGCTACCAAACTGCTGCTGATGTATCCCAAGCATTACAATCTTTGCAGCAACCTAGTGCCCCTAGCCCTGATTTTTCCCACTTGCAGACAATGGCTGTTGGCCGTCGCCCTGATTTGGTGTCACCAGCAGCTTCGCCAAAAAAACCTGCTCCCGTGATTCCACCAAGTCAGACTAGCTCAGTCTTGGATAATCCGTTAGCGATCGCTGCAATTGGTGGTGCTGTGGTTATCTTAGCGGGATTTGGTTCTTGGGCACTAGTAAGTTCGATTCGCAGTCAGTCAAAAGCAACACCAGAACAGACCCTTCCCCAAAATTTTCCTTCACCAGTGATTTCTGGTGGCACTACATTCACATCTACACCCACACCCACACCTACTCAAGAGCAACCTGTTATTTCTACTAAGCGTTTAAATCTGGGAGCATTTAACGCTACCACAACTGAAGGTACTCTCAAAACAAATCAAATCATCCGCTATACTTTTGTTGCCCAGCAGGGAGCCAAGTTAAGTGCATTTCTTGAGCCAGGAAGCAGTGTTTTGCTAACACTTTTAAATCCCAATCAACAACCAATTGATAATAATGCTCTGCGAGTTACATCTTATGATGGTACATTGCTCGTTCCTGGCGTATACACTATTGAGTTAACTCTGCCTCCAGAAGTTGCCGAAAGTAATTATAATCTCAATGTTGGATTACAAAAAGTTATCCAACCGATACCCACACTTACTTTTACGCCAACCCCAACGCCAACTCCCACAGAAACACCATTACCAATTCCTACAGAAACACCGCTACCAATTCCTACAGAAACACCGTTACCATTTCCCACAGAAACACCATTACCATTTCCCACACTAACTCCAACTCCAGAGACAGAAAACAATAATCCAAATAATAATCCGCCGATTGATAGCACACCCACACTAATTCCAGATCCAACAATTTCGCCCTAAAAGCCAGACAATTTTAGATTTTGGACTTTCCTGCGGAACGCTACGCGTAGCTTGCTTCCCCGGAGGGGTACGGCTACCTTCAGTCGAACGATTTTGGATTTTGGATTGACCCTAGGAATAAATTAGCTTGCTGTGTACCATCAAGGAATCATCGAGCAATGAATTTAATTGTCGAAATTGTACTAAAATGATTTATTAGTTATTAGTGTTTATTTTCTGATCGCTAATAACTACAGCAGAATTCAAAAGTAAAAAAAGCTCTGTGTTTAGCTTTCAGCTTAACTGAAATTTGCTATCAGAATGAAAAAACGTTAAGTATTTAGCAATCATTGTTGAACTCATTACTGATTACTGGAACTGATACGGAAGCTGGTAAAACTGTTTTAACCACAGCCCTAGCAGCTTATTGGCAAAAATATTACCCGCAGCATAGCTGGGGAATTATGAAACCGATTCAATCAGGGATTGGCGATCGCGAATGGTACCAAAATCTCTTCGCCCTAGAACAATCTCCGGAAGAAATTACACCTTTGTATTTTCAAGCACCTTTAGCTCCTCCCATCGCCGCAGCACGAGAAAATCGCCAAGTAGATTTAGCACTGGTGTGGAAAGCCCTGTCTAAATTGCGATCGCAGCGTGATTTTGTGTTGGTAGAAGCCTTGGGTGGCTTGGGTTCGCCAGTCACAGAAGAATTAACAGTAGCTGATTTAGCCGCAGAATGGCGTTTACCAACGGTATTGGTAGTACCTGTGAGATTAGGAGCGATCGCTAGTGCAGTGGCGAATGTAGCATTAGCTAGACAATCGCGCGTGCATCTGGTAGGTATTGTGTTGAACTGCGTACAACCGCGTTCAGATGCAGAGATAGCCGACTGGACACCACCAGAATTGATTCAATCATTAACTAACACACCAGTTTTAGGCTGCTTACCTTATGTAGACAACCCCACTGATTTAGAGAAACTTGCTCAAATAGCATCAGATTTAGATTTAGAAAGACTAATGTAAATCGCAAAAAATTCCTTTATATCTTATGACTGTAGAACTCCAGACCGAAAAAGACAAAGGAAAGGCAAGCACTAATATAAAGATAAATCAAGAAGCAGAAAACGAAAAAGTTCTATGTTCTCATTGTCAGCGCACCGCTACGAACGGTATTAAATGTAAAGGAATTTGTGTGGCTGACAATGACTATTAGGGAACTCCAAGAAATAGGGACTTCCAAATAAAAAAATAATCAATAGTTTTGGTGGGCAGCACTTCTCTACAAGACGCTGTGCGTAGCTTGCTTCTCCGTAAGAGTATGACTACGCTCAGTGACCGGGGGCAGGGGGAGCAGGGGGAGAATAAATCAGTCGTATTGGATGCAGGAATTGAGTAATTTAATTTTTGGACTTCCATAAAAACAACCGCTTGAAGTTGCTGACTGATGACTGTTGACTGTCAACAGTGCGATATTTTTGTATTTGGAAGTCCTTTAAGGTATGAAGTCCGAAATATCAATCGATGTGGCCGTTGATGCGTAAAGGCAACTCATCAAACTCACGTTAAAGTGGGAAAATAACCCAGGGCGGCCGCATCATGTCAACAAGCAAAGTCTATTCTCAATAGAACTAAAATTAATGTCATTAACTCTTGCTTATTGCGAAAATTTTAGGCGATCGCTTTGGGGCTTAAAAAATAATCAAGCGCGAAATCCTGATTTTTTCGTTGGTTTTTAACCTTCGTTGTGATCAAGAGTAATTTAGATGCGTTTGCCCTGGAAAATAACCTAAGTTAGCTCTGCTAAAACTACTTTGTCATAATGGTTTCCACTTTCCCCAACCCCTCTTCTGTTGACTTATCTCGAATTAGGCTTTCAATCCGCTCATTGCAACCACAATTGATCGAGTGGCGGCGGCGATTACATCAACAACCAGAGTTGGGTTTTCAGGAAAAACTGACTGCTGAATTTGTCTCACAAAAATTGCAAGAATGGGGAATTGAGCATCAAACCGGCATTGCTCAAACTGGTATTGTCGCCAGTATCAAAGGTAAAAAACTCCCCACAGACGCGATTAATCCCGTCTCTACCGACTCCCCACTCGCCACTGAGAAAGTTTTGGCAATTCGAGCCGATATGGATGCTTTGCCAATTCAAGAACTTAACGAAGTACCGTACAAATCGCAGCATGATGGAGTAATGCACGCTTGTGGCCATGATGGGCATACTGCGATCGCTTTAGGTACAGCTTACTATCTGCAACAGCATTGTCAAGACTTCTCTGGTACGGTGAAAATTATCTTCCAGCCAGCGGAAGAATCACCAGGAGGCGCAAAGCCAATGATTGAAGCTGGGGTACTGAAAAATCCTGATGTTGACGCAATTATCGGTTTGCACTTGTGGAATAATTTGCCCTTAGGAACTGTAGGTGTTCGCAGTGGTGCCCTGATGGCGGCCGTGGAGTGCTTTAACTGCAAAATTTTGGGCAAAGGTGGACATGGCGCACTACCTCATCAAACTGTGGATTCCGTTGTTGTTGCTGCCCAAATTGTCAATGCTTTGCAAACTATTGTTGCTCGGAATGTCAATCCTATTGATTCGGCTGTGGTGACAGTGGGTGAACTTCATGCTGGAAGCAAGCGGAATGTAATTGCTGACACAGCGAGAATGAGTGCTACTGTCAGGTATTTTAATCCGAACTTTAAAGGCTTTTTCCATCAGCGCGTTGAGCAGATTATTGCCGGAATTTGTCAGAGCCAGGGTGCGAAGTATGACTTAGATTATTGGTCACTTTATCCACCAGTAATTAATGATGTAAAAATGGCAGAGTTGGTGCGGTCTGTAGCAGAAGAAGTGGTAGAAACTCCTGTGGGAATTGTACCAGAATGCCAAACTATGGCTGCTGAAGATATGTCATTTTTCTTGGAAGAAGTCCCTGGTTGCTATTTCTTTTTGGGTTCTGCGAATCCTGAGAAAGATTTGGCTTATCCACATCATCACCCACGGTTTGATTTTGATGAGACGGCATTGGGAATGGGTGTGGAAATATTTGTCAGATGCGTGGAGAAGTTTTTTAGTTGAGTTATGGTAGTACACTATGATTCTTGAAATTATTTGCTTAGACGGGGAGTAGGGAGAGTTACTACGGTTTTGGGGTCTCCCTAACTACCGTCAAGTAGCTTCATTGTAGGGGCACACAGCTAGCTGTGTGCCCCTACTGCAAATTACACATAAAAATCATCCCATTAATCAGCAATGTCAATTTGAGTATGTGTTGTGAACCAAAGGACTTGTGTTGTGAACCAATCCTTATGCACATAATAGCCAATTGTTACAGTGCGTAAGTCCTATTAACTCCTAATATCAAGTTTGGATAATCACTTATTATTAAAATTTCTCCGCGTCTTTGCGTCCCCTTCCGCGTCAGTCCTAATGATAAGTCTTCACCCGAACATGATATAACTCCTCACTCAACAGTCAGCATTCCCAATTCCCAATTCGCTCACAACTTCCTCAAATTGTTTTCCTAAACTGCGAGTGTGGGTAACATGTCGCCAAAATTGGGATACTCCCGATGAATATTGTTAGGAAGATTAATGATGATTTAGCGATCGCTGGACAAATTACATTAGTTCAGCTCAAACAAATAGCTGATGAGGGTTATAAGTGTATACTGAACCTGCGCTTACCCGATGAAGCAGGTTTGCTGGTTGATGAACAGGAGAAAACTGAGCTTTTAGGATTGCATTATATAAACCTCCCGTTCAAAGTTGAAGACATTAATGATGGAGCTACGCTCGAGATATTTCAGAAGATTACTGACTTACCAAAACCGATTCTCATCCATTGTGATAATTCAATTCGTTCAGCCACTATAGTATTGTTATATATTGCCTTAAAACAGGGCATAGGATTTGAAAAAGCACTGCAAAAAGTTATTAGTTTAGGCTTGATTTAACTAGAATGTCTATGTGTTATGCAACTTTTATCATGCAGTTTCTTTGCTGTTTGATTAGTTCGCCGTAGAGTGCAAATTCATTCAAACAACCATTTTTAATGTTTTCAATCCTTGCCCAAAGGTAATACCAATTCAAAATTCACGCATTCAAAATTCAAAATGACGCTCGCGGACACGGCTTAGCTACGTTAACAAAATTCAAAATTAAGAAAGCCAGACATTAAAAGGGTTTGGGAGTATGTATCTGTCGCATTCTTTTTTCCAATTGGTATAATTAATAATTACGAATTTTGCCTAGTAGCAGATACAGGCGAATTGGCGACACAGCTATTTTCTTTGATTAAACGACTGTAAGTCCTTTGGGGAATAAAATGCAATGGATTGTAACCAACAAAACGTAAAATCAGTACACAAGCCCAGGAATATCGACCATCGGTAATAGCTTCGATCACCTGCTCGAATTGTTCTGGACTAATAGCTTTCTGAAAATTCTTTTGAGAAGAAGAAATTTGGTAGTTCATGGGTAACCCTGATGTGACTTACCTAAACAGTGCCGATTGATACTAATGACTCGGCAATTTGGTCTGGATTAAGCGACTTCAGCCATAAAGGAAAAGAAACTTTTGCTTTTGATTTAGATACCGCAAGGTCGTCTTGGCTAAGTGAACTCGTTAAACCAAGAATGTGCCCCACTTCAACCCACAGAGTCTTAAATCAGTCCTCAATTATTAACGAAAAGTTTATGGTGTTTTATGCCTGATTGAGAACTTATACACATATAGAATAATATGTCTTTGCGGCTACTTTAGCCAAATTGGCAGTTTTTTCCGAAAAAAGACTTATATTTCTGCATTCTTGAAGCTCATCCCATCCTTAAAAAGAGACGGGATTTCACTTTAACTGTTAAGCGTCAACAGTTAAGAGTCAACAGTCTTTATCATTTCATACCACAGCTAGAAGCAAAAGTTTTCGCATTTTATCTACACTCGAAGTCAGAATCTGCCCCACAGAACACTCGTCGTTGAAAAGTAAAGTTGTTGAGGAGAAAAGAATGAGGTTCTGAATTACTTAAATCTCTGGAATTTGCTATGTATGAATTATTTCAAGCTGTCTTGAACAGCGATGAAAAAACTGTTCTACGTCAGTTGATAGATGCGTTGAACGTCTCTGGGAAGCGTTACTTCCTGAGGAATGAGATTTTGCAAATTTTTGCAGATTACTGTCAGCAATCCCAAAAGCCAGCTTACTTTTATCACTCTTCTTCTGTGGGGAAACTCATCCAGTATACCCATGAAATAATTTTAGAGGACGAGTGTAGTTGGTTTGTTGTTCGACCAAGGATTGCTAGCCAAGAAGTTTGGCAATTGACAGATGACTTTACTAGCTTTAAGCAGATGACGCCTCAAGCGTTGCTAGATGTGAGTGATCGCTTGGTGAACCGCTACCAAGATCACATCCTAGAAATCGACCTCCATCCGTTTTATGAAGGTTCCCCCAGAATTGACGACCCGAGAAATATCGGTCAAGGTTTAGCCTTTCTTAACCGTTACCTGTGCAGTCAATTGTTGAGTGACCCCCAACATTGGCTAGAACTTTTGTATCTAGCTTTAGACAAAATTAATTACGAAGGTATTCCGCTGCTAATTGGCGATCGCATTCCTTCAGGTATACAGTTAGCTAAACAAATTAAGCTAGCCCTGAAATTCCTAAGTCAGCGATCGCCTGAGGAACCCTACGAAAAATTTTGCTCTCACCTCCAAGAACTCGGCTTTGAACCGGGTTGGGGTAACACTGTGGCGCGAGTCCGCGAAACCTTAGAACTTTTTGAGCGACTGATTTATTCTCCAGAACCAGCCATTTTAGAAACATTTGTCGCCCGTATCCCCGCTGTATTTCGCGTAGTCCTCATTTCTATACACGGCTGGGTCGGACAAGAAGATGTCTTAGGAAGAGATGAAACACTCGGTCAAGTTATTTATGTTCTCGAACAAGCCCGCAGTTTAGAAAACAAACTTCGTGAAGAAATCAAACTGGCTGGTCTCGATTATTTAGGGATTAAACCCCATGTAATTATTCTCACTCGGCTAATTCCTAACTGTGAAGGAACATGTTGTAACCTGCGCCTAGAAAAAGTTGAAGATACCGAAAACGCTTGGATATTGCGGGTTCCTTTTGCTGAATTTAATCCAGAAGTTACCAACAATTGGATTTCTAAATTTGAAATTTGGCCGTATTTAGAAACATTTGCTTCAGATGCTCAAAGAGAATTATTAGCACAATTTAAAGGTAAACCTAATCTAATCATTGGTAACTACAGCGACGGTAATTTAGTGGCTTTTCTCTTATCTCATCGTCTCAAAGTTACTCAGTGTAATATTGCTCATTCCCTAGAAAAACCTAAACATATATTTAGCAATTTATATTGGCAAGACTTAGAAGATCAATACCACTTTTCGGCACAATTTACCGCCGATTTAATTAGTATGAATGCAGCTGACTTTATCATCACATCATCTTATCAAGAAATTGTCGGCACACCCGACACCATAGGTCAGTATGAGTCATACAAGTGGTTTACTATGCCACAACTTTATCATGTAGTTGATGGGATTGATTTGTTTAGCCCTAAGTTCAACTTTGTACCACCAGGAGTAAATGAAAACATCTTCTTCCCCTACAGCCAAAAATCAGACCGAGATGCTCACCTTTGTACACAAGTTCACGAACTACTCTTTAGTAGTGAAGATGCCCAAATATTTGGTCACTTAGATAATCCTCACAAGCGACCAATTTTTGCGATTGCTACTTTCACCACAATTAAAAATCTCACTGGTTTGGTTGAATGCTTTGGTAAAAGTCAGGCGTTACAAGAACATTGCAACCTGATTTTCGTAGCTAGTAAATTGTATCCATATGAAGCTACAAATCCAGAAGAAGCAGGAGAAATCCAAAAACTACACGACATTATTAATCAATATCATCTCCATGACAAGATTCGTTGGTTGGCGATGCGTCTTCCTAGCCGCGACCTCGGTGAAGCATATCGAGTAATAGCAGATTGTCAGGGAATTTATGTGCAATTTGCCCGTTTTGAATCCTTTGGCAGGTGTATTTTGGAAGCTATGATTTCTGGCTTACCAACTTTTGCAACTCAATTTGGCGGTTCTTTAGAAATTATTGAAAATCAACAAAACGGATTTAATATTAATCCTACAGATTTAGAAGGAACAGCCAATAAAATTTTAGACTTCCTTAAAGAATGTGATACTCATCCTCAACACTGGCAGGAAGTTTCAGAATGGATGACTCAGCGAATTCATCATAGATACAATTGGCATTCACATACTAATCAAGTATTACTGCTGACGAAAATATTTAGTTTTTGGAACTTTGTTGCCCCTGAAAATAACGAAGCCAGAGATCGTTACATGGAAACTTTATTTCACCTTATCTATAAACCTAGAGCCGAAAAGATTTTAGAAAAACATATGGGTGGGTGAGAGGGATGAGGGGGATAAATGAACCTCTGAACTCCATTAATGAACCTTTGATCCTAATGCTTCAAGTTTTAACTCTCCCTCATCTCCCGACTTCTAATCCCTAATCACACATTCACAATGCAAACAAAAGGTCATTCTCGCCACTTTATCTACACAGACTGGATATTAACCGAAACCCAGTTTGACGCTGACCAATTGCACTCCAAAGAAACTGTCTTTACAATCGGCAATGGATACCTGGGAACAAGGGGCAGTTTTGAGGAAGGCTATCCTCATGCATTGCCCGCTACTTTTATCCACGGTGTCTATGACGATGTGCCGGTGATGTACACCGAACTAGTTAATTGCCCTGACTGGTTACCTTTAGTAGTAATTGTGAATGGCGAACGCTTCCGTCTCGACCAAGGCGAGATATTGCGGTATGAACGAAAGCTTAACTTACGTCAGGGACTTGTCAGCCGTTCTTTACGTTGGCGTTCTCCCAGTGGGAAAACCATAGACATTGACTTTGAACGCTTTGTCAGTTTTGCAGACCAGCATGTCTTAGGGCAACGTTGTCAGTTAACGCCAGTAGATTTCGATGGGTTAATTGAAGTTCAAGGAAGCATTAATGGGTATACAGAAAATCAGGGTTTTAATCACTGGGAAGGACTAGACCAAGGCAAGACTGACGAAGGTATTTGGTTGCAACGCCGTACCCGCAATTCCCAAATTGAATTGGGTATGGCAGCTAAAATCACAATATTAGGGACGGAAGCTTCTTTGCAAGTCAATACCGCACCTGGTTATCCCACCCTAAGCACCACCTTTCTGCTTAAAGCGCAACAGACGGTAACAGTGGAAAAACTCGTCACAGTTTTTACTTCGCGGGAGGTTGAAACACCAGTTGCAGCAGCTCAAGAAAAACTCGGACACTTACCAGACTACGCAACACTACTAAAAACCAGCGAACAGGCATGGGATGAGGTTTGGCAACAAAGCGATATCGTGATTGAAGGGGATAGCACAGCGGCTTTTGCTGTTCGCTACAATCTGTTCCAGTTGCTAATTGCTAGCCCACGGCATGATGACAAAGTAAGCATTCCTGCTAAAACTCTTTCGGGGTTTGGCTATCGCGGTCATATTTTTTGGGATACAGAAATTTTTATGCTGCCCTTTTTTCTGTTTACCCAACCTGCGATCGCCTGTAATTTACTGAGTTACCGCTGGCACACTTTACCAGGAGCTAGACGCAAGGCGACTCATTACGGTTATAAAGGAGCAATGTTTTCTTGGGAAAGTGCTGCTACCGGAGACGAAGTAACACCACGTTGGTCACTTCCGACTGATTTTTATGGTGAAGATGTGCGAATTTGGTGCCGCGATCGCGAAATTCATATCAACGCAGATATCCCCTACGCGGTTTGGAACTATTGGCAAGCCACTCGCAATGATGAATGGATGCAAAAATACGGTGCAGAGATTATTTTGGATGCCGCCATCTTTTGGGGTAGCCGGGTGGAATTCAATCCTCAACGTCAAAAGTATGAAATTCGGGGAGTGATTGGAACGGATGAATACCATGAATTCGTCCACAACAATATGTTTACAAACCGGATGGTGCAATGGCATCTGGAAAAAGCGATCGCAGTTTATGATTGGCTGGCTCACAAATACCCAGAACGAACCAGGGAATTAGAAGAAAAACTGCAACTCACTTCAGAACAGCAAAACCACTGGCAAGACATCATCGCCAAAATGTTGTTGTTTTACGACCCATTAACAGAATTAATCGAGCAATTCGAGGGATTTTTTCAATTGGAAGATATTAACTTAGCAGATTATCAAGGGCGCGATCGCTCCATGCAAGCCATCTTAGGTATCGAGAAAACTAACAAATATCAAGTACTCAAACAGCCAGATGTATTAATGCTGCTTTATTTAATGCGAGAATCAGCAGATTTTCCCTACAGCGAAAAAGCATTGCACACAAATTGGGATTACTACGCACCCCGCACTGACATCACCTATGGTTCCTCCCTCGGCCCCGCAGTTCACGCCATCTTAGCTTCAGATTTGAATATATCTACTGAAGCTTACAAACTGTTTATGCAAGCAGCAATGGTAGATCTTGAAGATAACCGAGGAAACACCAACGATGGAATTCATGGTGCCACTGCTGGCGGCGTTTGGCAAGCCGTAATTTTTGGCTTTGGCGGTATCCAATTGGGCAAAAATTGTCCTGTAGCCAACCCGCATTTGCCCGCTAACTGGACGCGGCTGAAGTTTAAATTGCACTGGCAAGGGTTATGGTACGACTTTGATTTGCATCAGGGGCTGGGAGCTGGGGACTGGGGACTGGGGACTAGGGACAAGGAGACAAAAGGAGAAGGGGACAGGGGGACAAGGGGAATAACCAATCCCCAATCCCTAATCCCCAATCCCCAATCCCTAATCCCCAACATCCAAGGAGTCATCTTCGATTTAGATGGCGTACTGACAGATACAGCCGAACTTCATTATCTAGCTTGGCAAAAGCTAGCGGATGAACAGGGTATACCCTTTAATCGAGTAGCTAATGAAGCGCTGCGGGGGGTATCCCGTCGTGCTTCGCTAATGCTGATTATTGGGCATAGACCGTATTCGGAACAACAAATCCAGGAAATGATGGAGCGCAAGAACCGCTACTATGTGGAACTGCTGAAAAATATGACCTCTAAAGATTTGTTACCGGGAGCGATCGCACTTTTGGATGAACTGCGGCAAGCTGGGATTAAAATAGCCATTGGCTCAGCGAGCAAAAATGCCCGTACAGTGATCGAGCGATTGGGTATTGCTGATAAAATAGACGCGATCGCTGACGGTTATAGTGTAGAGAAACCCAAGCCAGCACCCGATTTATTTCTCTATGCAGCTAAGCAGCTAGGAATCGAACCAGCGCAATCTGTAGTTGTAGAAGATGCAGCAGCAGGTGTTGAGGCAGCTCTAGCTGCTGGGATGTGGGCGGTAGGTATTGGCCCAGTTGAACGAGTTGGAGCTGCTCATGTTGTTTTGCCCAGTCTAGCAGGAGTTAAATGGGCAGATATACAAAGTCAATTATAGAACTCTAAAAAATAGGGGCAGAGGGGCAAGAGTGAAACTCAAAGACTCGTTGACGAGTATCAAAGACTCATTCACACAGTTATTATAGCCGTAGTCACACAGGTTAGGACATTTTGAAAGCATGGAAGCTAGGAATAGTAATACTTTTACCTCCTGCCTCCTGCCTTCTGCCTCCTGCTATAGCTCCATTAAGCAGTTAATAGTAATCAATTAACTGCTTTATAACTCAATAATTAAAACTGATAACTGAGAACTAATAATTATATAAATTTCAAAAGCTAAAATCGTCCCAGTAAGGAATCTGAAAGGAAACCCAACTTTAGATATCGAATAGGAGCAAAAACGTGAATTTGGACGATTTAGCCCTACAGATACAAAATATACGGAAACGTGTTGCCATTTTGCAAAGCAAAAGTGAAGAGCAAAAAGTACAGCAAGACATTGGACTAGTCACCGCAATATTTGGGGAAGTCTACCTAGCTTTGGAAGAATTGCAAATGGCTAATGAAAATCTACAACAACAAAATAAAGAATTATCCAATGCTCAACAAGCATTGGTAGTAGAACATCAACGCTACCACGAACTTTTTGAGGAAGTACCAGATGCTTATTTGGTAACTGATACACAAGGCATAATTCAGGAAGCTAACTCTGCTGCTAGTACTCTGTTCAACATTTCCAAAAGTTTATTAGTGGGTAAATTATTGGAAAATTTTGCGATTGAGAAAGAGTTGATTGCTTTTCATCTTAAACTAACTCATCTGCGCGAGCGCCAAATTCCAGAGTGGAAAACTCAAGAATGGGAAGTAAACCTGCGACCGTATGAGAAAACGCCGATTATCGTTGCGCTTAAGGTGGCTGCTGTGCGTAATCAACAAGGCGAGTTAGTCGGTCTACGCTGGCTATTGCGGGATATTAGCGAAAGTAAACGAACCCAAGCAAAGCTGGAATGGGCAGAAGAGGCGATGCGACAAGCACTTGCCAAAGAAAGACAACTCAGTGAACTTAAATCCCGTTTGCTTACTACCACTTCCCATGAATTTCGCACGCCTTTGGCTGCTATCCATTCTTCTGCGGAACTACTAGAACATTATCGCCATCGATGGAGCGAGGAGCGTCAAAATACCCACCTGCGTCGCATTCAAAAATCTGTGATGCATATGACTCAGCTCTTAGATGATGTATTGGTGCTGAGTCAGGATGAAATCAGTAAGTTAGGGTTTAATCCAAGACCGTTGAATTTAGCACAATTTTGCCAGCATCTGTTAAAAGAATTAAAACAAGGCGATGGTTCTCAACATGCGATCGCTTTTAGTAATCAGTCCCAATGCACGCAAGCTAACTTCGATGCTCAACTACTGCGGCAAATCTTAAATAATTTATTTTCCAACTCTTTAAAATATTCTCCCATTGGCAGTACGATTAATTTTTCGGTTAGTAATACCAGCAATGGAGCTATATTTGAAATTCAAGATTTTGGTATTGGTATTCCCACTACTGACATTGAACATATTTTTGAACCTTTCCATCGCGCTAGTAATACCGACAATATTCCAGGGCTAGGATTGGGGTTGTCCATCGTCAAAAAAGCTGTAGATTTGCACGGCGGTGAGATTACTGTTGAAAGTGCGATCAATGCAGGAACTACTTTTACAGTGATTGTGCCATTTTCAAGTAATCTTCACATCAGTTATGCAGAGGTGAAAGAAAATTTCACCACAGAGGACGTTGAAGAATAAGAGTTTCAAATTATTTTATTTAAGAGAAAGTTTTAACTTTTAACTTTTACTTTAATTTCGTTATGTAGGAAAAAATAAACGGATAGAACAACAAAATTCGGGTAAGAGTGGAGATGTAATCTCATCATTATCTAATAAAGTGGCAACTAAAATCAACTGTGCTTTTTCTCGGCGATAAATTTCGACTTTTTGAGTGAAGCAATCGACAATCCAATACTCACGCACGCCATGAATTGAATATAGTTTCAATTTGTCTTCTTTGTCTCGAAGTTCGTTTTGTTTACCAGGAGATAAAACTTCCACTACTAACTCTGGTGCGCCGGTTAGATGTCCCGCTTCATCTTCAATTTGCGCTAGTCGTTCTCGACTTACCCAAACTACATCCGGGATGACGCTATCTGCTTGGGAAAATAACACCCCTGGAGCCACAATTGTTTCGCCTAAACCAGTAGACTCCGACCAAGCATCGAGTGTTCGGAAGATTTTGCCACAAACTTGTTGATGACGGCGGTGAGGAGTAGGAGTCACAAAAAGTTCTCCATCAATTATTTGATAGCGTGTCCACTCATTTTCGGGTAAAACCTCTAAATCCTGAACTGTCCAGCGTACTCTGTCAATAGCTTGGCTCATGATTGTTCTCGTTTGCTTTTTTGATTCAGAATTCTGAATTACTATTTTACCTAATTCAGATATGTTGATGTCGGTCGGTTTTTTTGAATGGCTACTGTTTGAAGACTGATAGTAGTAACGTAAAACAGTTTGGATATTTTTTTTACATACTTCTTGACCAAATAACTGAGATAGCGATCGCCACAACTGGCAACCAATTTGTTTAATATAGTCATGTTCATAACTTATCTGCACCGCGATTTCCGCATAGGTGTGTCCTAGCCAACTTTCCAGAAATACCACAGATTGAACATCATTGAGCCTTTGCCCAAACGTAGAGCATAAAAGACTATCGACTAGATTCAGCGCCTCTTCTGCCGTCATTAGTCAGCCTGCTTTATTTATAGGTTAGACTTATGAGATTTCTGTTTTCTAGGAGATGATTATGTTAAACGTTACAAATTTTTACAGTAAGTACTCACTTTTTCTCACTGATAGAGCATTGCATTTGGCTTAATAATTAATACACTATAGGCAATGGATACCTCGAAATTTATAACCAGGAGATAAACTCTATGAAATTTGGTATTGATATGGGACACAATTGCCCTCCTCACGATACAGGAGCAACAGGCATCAAACAAGAAGATACTTTAACTAAAGCAGTTGGTACACATTTAATCCAAAAGCTCAAAGCAGCAGGTCATACTGCTATTGATTGCACTCCGACAAGCGCCAGCAGTGTCACAGATTCTTTGAGACAACGAGCTAATAAGGCAAATGCCAATAACGTTAATGTCTTTATCTCGATTCACTTTAATAAATTCGATGGTAGAGCCAATGGCACAGAAATTTTTGCCATTAGTAATGCATCAAAAGGTATTGCTCAATCAGTTCTCAAAGAGATTGTTAAACTTGGTTTTAATACGAGAGGAGTTAAAAATACAGGTTTCTTTGTTCTGAAGAATACACAAATGCCAGCTATTTTAATTGAGTGCTGCTTTTGTGACTCGACAACAGATATGAATCGCTTTGATGCTGAAAAAATGGCGGAAGCGATTAAAGATGGATTAATTGGTGAGTCAAATGACGAGGAACATAAATCTGATAAGAAATACGTTTTGGAAATTACAACAAAAACTATTCTCAAACCTTCTACAGAACAGGGTGCAGAACTACCAAAAGAATCTCTAATTGATATTGAACCAGGAGATTATCCAGTTTTAGATGTTCGTTTTGAGGAAAATCATTATTGGGTTAAGTGGCCTGATAAAAGTAAAGGAAATCGAGATCAACATTTTGTGTTTGCTGGATATAGCAAAGTTATAGAAAAAGAGTAACTAAATTTTCTATAACTTTGCTGATAATTAGATTCCTGACTTTTTCTCTAAGTCGGGAATCTGAATATATCGATTTTTAGATTACTGGTTTCTTGAAAAAATTAAGTATTTTTTAACAGGAAAAACCTATGTCATTACTAAATGATTTGGTGAATAACTATCTGCAAAAGGACTTAAAAGAAGTTTTGACTAAAGTTGGCATTCAATCTGACAAGATTACCGATAACAATCGGCAAATTTTAAAAGAAGTTACCCTTGCTCAATGGTTACTAGAGTCTGCTAGAACTGAAAGTGAACTTGCTATCAAAGCTAACAATTTTGGTGGATTAAAATGGCGACATCCTGATATGCAGGGGTTTGCCGAACCTTTAAAAATCAAAGTTCCTTCAGAGCCAGAAGAAGTTGAGTTTTGTAAATTCACAAATATAGATGCTTTTATTATTGGGTATTGGAAGTTTTTAACTCGCACTCCCTATAAAGGTTTAGAAGATTACACCAATACACCAGAAAATTTTCTTGGCTTTCTCAAGGGTAAAGGTTATTCATCCGATCCTAACTATGTTACTAAAGTTGTGAATTTGCTTCCAGAAGCGCAGAGTTTACTGGCTAATGCAAGTGGAGTTGCTATTCTTCCTCCAGTAGAACAACTACAGTTAATTCGTGTTCCTCAAGAAGTGGAAGTAGGGCAAAGTTTTCGAGTTGAAGGTATAGGACGTTTAGCCGACAGCGGGAAAGTTTTGTCGGTAACTATTGATGACAGATTTCCAGGGCCAAATGTACCAATCAAAGAGGGCGGGAAGTGGCAATTTGATTTCGTGTTTAAACAAGAAGGCGATCGCGGTATGATCCTTACTCTGGAGGATCAAACTCTAGCGATCGCCATTAAAGTTGTTGTTCCTTTTGATAATAAGTTAGATGAAGAAACTCAACAACCTACAGCATCCAGTGTGTTAGGAGCGAAGGTCATTCAACTCACTGGTAGTGTAGGAATTGGCGGAGTAAATAAAGCTGATGATGTTAAGGCAGTGAAAGCACGATTGCATGAGCTAGGCTACACCTGGGCAGGCGATCCTAACAGTGCAACTATAGACAGAGGGCTATTTGATGCCATCAAACTATTTCAATCAATCATTGCTGGTCGCAGTACTGTTAATGGTGATGGTCGAGTTGATGTTGGTCAAATGACTCATCGATGGCTGCAAGCAGCTAACGCGCCACAGTGGGTGTTAATGCCAAACAGCGATCCAGACAACGGTTTGGTCAATGGTGAACTGGCCGAAACTGAAGATAACCACGATTATGGAACGCACTGGTTAGCTGACGCAATTAAAGAAATTGCCCAAGACTATCAAAATAGTTATCGTCAAACTCGCCCCACAGCTGGTTTATTTGCAATTAATGATGTTAGCCTTCCTCACGGGGGAGATACTCCCGACCATCAGGGACATGAAACGGGTATGATGTGCGATGTTTTCTTACCCAAAAAAAATGGAGCTTTTGGTGGGATTTTTTGGTCGAGTTCTGAATACGATCAAGATGCTACACGAGCTATTCTTAAATCTATTCGCAAACACAAGCTAGTAAAGCCAAGGGCGGTTTTCTTCAACGATCCAAAGCTAATTACAGAGGGGCTTTGTGCTTTTGCAAGTGATCACCATCATCATATTCACTTTGAAATTAACCCACCACTTAGAAACTAATTTTGGGGGATAATATAGCAGTTGCCAGCTAGGTGAGGACATAAACCGATAGGAAAACCCAGACACCAAAAAACTTTCAAGCTTATTGCCTGTTGCCTGTTGCCTGCTATATTTTTTGAAAATCCTTACAATTTTTGCCCTGCGTAAATCGATCGCACTTCGCCGTTACGCCGAATAACTGCTTCACCATTACTAACATCTACAAGTGTCCAACCACTAGAACCAATAGTTTCACCCATATTGATGCGACGAGTTACGCCATCGATTTTAAACAAAGCAGCAGATTTGTTGCCTAACTCTAGCAATCCTTCTAAGGTACTGCTTGGAGTCTGGGCGATCGCAGTTGGCAAATACACTTGATGCTGGGTGATAGTTGGTTCTGGTTCTGGCGCGAGTGCTGCACGTAATGGTACAACTGGTAATGCAGGTAGAGGCTTGGGTGTTTGTCGCACGGTAATGGGTGCAGTTTTGGTAGCCACAGCTTTGATGTCTGGGCGTACAGCCGCAGCTAGCATGTTGACTGTGGCGGGTTTGGCAGCTTGTCGCACGGTATTCAAGGCAGTTTTCACAACATGAGGTTGAGAACCCTGCAATGCTGTCGCAACTTGTGGTAAAAGTGCGGGAGTACCAGGAATCGCTGGGAGAGCGTAGCGTATTGGCGAACGGACGTAGATGCGTTCGACGACGTTGCCAGAACGGTTAGGAATTGGTGATGTATTGTTAGCTGCTAAAGCTGGCAGTGGTGGTAGATTATTAGTTGGTTGCTGGTTGGCAACAGCTATTTGGCTAGTACTAGTTTGACTGTAAAATCCAGGTCTGACGTAGTTTTGATGATTTTTTACACCTTGCTTATCTATAACTGATAGGGCACTGAGCATGTAGTCAACTAACTCTGCCTCAATTTCTGGTTTTGCCGCCAATTCTGACTGGGACTGTGGCACTACAAGAGCTGATTCGGGGAATTTAGTATTTAAAAGATGGACAACGCCAGACTGTACCAAGTAGACCATACTGGCGATCGCCACGCCTAATGTTGTTCCCACAATCAGCAGTTTGCCCAAAGCAGAATTGCTTTTGTGGCGCTTTCTAGTCAGTGGTTTTACGGTGGCGGTGTCAAACACAACAGTACTCAATTGCTTGTGGTTAGCTTGAGGAACTGACTGTGCTGAACTATTGGCTGCATTTGCTGAGATAACCTGCGGCATGGTAACTGTTTGCAGTGGGTTAAGAGCGCCAGTTGCTACAACTGGAGAGAAGCCAGAGCGGTGGTTTGGGCCGTTCTGAACTTCGGGAGAAACCCCGCCAACGGACTGGCTCGATTTTTTCTGACTACTTTGCCTAAAGGTTTGAGAAGCCAGATTACCACTAGCATCGAGAATGTAGTCGATATCCGCAAAGAGTTCATCCATTAAACCATCAGCATAGTTTTCTATCGACCAAGGTTCGTTGGCAATTAAGTCTTCTGATGGTTCTGGAACTATGAGACGGGTCGTGGCTTGTTGTAACATAGACGTTTTGGGTTGTTGCTAGGACAGGGAAACGCCGCTCCTACTGCCTTTTAATCAGGATTATCGATCGAATAGTCAATCCCCCGTCTGATGAAGACGAGTTATTGAGCGGTGGTATTAAAATCAACTTCAATCTGGGGATTGTTAATGATGGCAGTACTAAGACTTATGTCATCTATCATACCCATCTCGCTCTTTACTACTATACTCGCCCTTTATGAAGTTTTTGTTAAATTAACGCTGTAAACTCTGGCTGGCTCTTAGTTTTACGCAATTCCAGATATAATAACAAGGCGTTAATATCGGCTGGGTTGACGCCACCTATACGTGCAGCCTGACCGAGTGTGAGCGGTTTGACATAAGCCAATTTTTCCCGCGCTTCTTTGGAAAGAGTATCAATTTTTATGTAATCTAAATCCGCAGGTAACTGGCGGTGGGCTTGGCGGGCGATTTGGTCAATCTGATTTTGTTGCCTAGCGAGATATCCAGAATATTTGATGTCAATTTCTGCACCTTCTTTCTCGGCGCGGTTGAGATTGGGGTTACCCAGTCCGAACCTGTCGAGGTCAACGTAATGGAATCCCGGACGCCGCAGTAAGTCATTTAAGGTAATTGAACCTTTGATTGCTTGCTGGGTATGAGATGCGATCGCTATACCAATTTCATCATGTTCTTTGATGCGGGTGTTGGATAGCCGTGCTTTTTCTGTAGTAATCTGGGTTTGTTTTTGGGTAAATAAATTCCAACGGCGATCGTCAATTAAACCAATTTCTCGTCCCAAGGGTGTCAGGCGTTGGTCGGCGTTGTCAGAACGCAAAATCAACCGATACTCTGACCTACTAGTAAGCATTCGGTAAGGTTCTCGTAGGTCTTTAGTACACAAGTCATCAACTAGCGTCCCAATGTAACTTTGCTCGCGGGGGAAGACAATCATCTCCTGAGAATTTACAAACCGAGCTGCATTAATTCCCGCTACAATGCCTTGAGCTGCGGCTTCTTCATAGCCTGTGGTGCCGTTAATCTGCCCAGCACAAAACAGCCCCGCAATTTTCTTGGTCATCAGTGTGGGGTAACACTGAGTTGCAGGTAAATAATCATATTCCACAGCATAAGCCGGACGCAGCATCACGCATTTTTCCAAACCGGGGAGACTCCGCAACATTTGGAGTTGCAGATTTTCTGGCAACCCTGTAGAAAACCCTTGAATATAAAGTTCGGGAATATCTCGTCCTTCCGGTTCTATAAAGATTTGATGGCTTTCTTTATCAGCAAAGCGGACAATCTTATCCTCAATACTGGGACAATAACGCGGTCCTTTGGCTTCCACCCAACCACCATAAACCGGCGACAGGTGTAAATTTTCCTGAATTAGGCGATGAGTCTCAGTAGTTGTACGGGTAATATAGCAAGGCATTTGTTCGCGTTCTACCCACACATCGGGGTCAAAGCTAAACCAGCGTACATCTTCATCCCCAGGCTGGATTTGCATTTTACTGTAATCCACCGATCGCTTGTCTACCCTGGCAGGAGTTCCAGTTTTGAGCCTACCGGTTTCAAATCCCAAGCGATTCAGGGTTTGTGTCAAGCCCTCAGCTGCAAATTCGCCAGCTCGTCCGGCTGGCATCGATTTGTTACCTACCCAAATTTTCCCGCCCAAAAAGGTGCCAGTTGTCAAGATGACGGCTTTGCATTGGAACGCCACACCAAAATAAGTTTCCACGCCGATAACTTCATCGTTAGCGCCCAAAACCAAATCTACTGCCATACTTTCGCGGATGGTCAAGTTTTCTTGGTTTTCCACAATATTTTTCATCACCCCTGCATATTCGCGCTTATCAGTTTGGGCGCGTAAAGCCCAAACTGCAGGCCCCCGTGAAGAGTTGAGGATGCGCTTTTGTAAGTAGGTGCGGTCTGCCATTTTCCCAATTTCCCCGCCGAGGGCATCGACCTCATGAGTCAACTGAGATTTAGCTGGGCCACCCACTGCTGGGTTACAAGGTTGCCAAGCGATTTTATCCAAATTGAGTGTCAATAGCAAGGTACGACAACCGAGGCGGGCAGAGGCGAGAGCTGCTTCGCAACCGGAGTGACCTGCACCGACGACAATCACATCAAAAGCGTCTTGGAATTCAACAAGGTTGTGCATGGTCATACTTACAGGAACAGCAAGCTGAAAGTTCTCTCCAATTTTAACCTTTCCAGTGATTTCATGGATGTAACTTTCTAATAAATAAGTTATCAAATTTACTATTACTCAATAACAAAGACATTTCTATTTTTTACAAACATCTTTTATCTTGTCACTCATAAAGACAACTTGATTTATGCACAATGTATATTAGACATTTTGCCAAAATAGATAACTTGGATATATGAAAACAGGTGCACAATATAGTAGTTAGGGGCGCACACTTGTGCGCCCCTAACTGTGTAGATCTTCGTGGGATAAACTATGGTTATTAATTCCTATTTTTTATTGATAAATACCTGATTAGCAGAAAAACGTTACGAAGAATAGTTGTAAATATATTTAGGTAATTATTGGAAAATGAAAATTATCACACACAAAAAGTATTTCAATAAAAAAATTATCAAAGCTGCAACTTTTATCACGATAGTAATTTTGATGATTTTTGCTTTGGTAGCAAGTCATGAGATTACCCATCATAGTTTGGGTAAAACTGCCCAACCATTAAACGGATGTTTAAGTACTGATTCAGTATCCTGCACAAACACTTCAAAAGAATTAACATCGGAACCATTTATTCCCGATCAAAAATTAAATGATCAACAACGTTTTTTATCGGCGATCGCCAGAAATTTATCGACAATTCCGCAGCCAAATACTTATGAATATATTTTGTTACGTACATACGGCTCAGTTTTTGTCAATCCAGGTGTAGGAATTAAATTACCGCCAAAAGAAATCTTTACTAATGAGCAAGAAACCCAAGATTTTCAAGCTACTTTGACGATGGATCATGTTGATGACACTAGAGATTGTTATTTACAAAAATCTGCAGCAGACGCTTTAAATAAAGCTCGAAACCTAGAAAAAATTCCACTTAAATCTGGTTATGGTTCTGGAGATTGTACTCGTACTTTCGACACAAATTTAAGATTTTGGCACAAATATGCAAATAATCAAACTTTGGCAAGAGTTCAACAAGGTAAAGAAACAAAAATTCTCGGTGTAGTTGCACCTCCTGGAACTTCACAACATCTTTGGGGATTAGCTATTGATTTACGCGTATCCAGTAAAGAACAGAGAAAAGCACTCAATGAAAATGGTTGGTTTCAAACTGTAGAAAATGATGTTCCACACTGGACGTATATAGGTTTATCTGAGGATAAATTACCTTTGTTTGGTTTGAAAAATAAACTTGTCCGAGGTATTAGTTATTGGGTGACACCGCTTTAAGTAAAAATTATAAATTAGGAGACGCGATGAATCACGTTAGGTATTAAAAATCAGATATATAATCAATACCTTTCCTATTGATTTTGAAGGTTTTGAATTCTGACTTCTGAATTCTTCTGTTAGATACTACACAAAATTGGGAATACTAAACCAAAAGGTGCATTGTTAGGGATTTAGCTATGCCAAATGAAGCTGCTAACGAGGAGCAAACTTTCCTGATTGGCTTATTAAGAGCAACATATCAAAATCAGGAATTATATCCAATTTTGCAAGATAACTTAACTAAACTCAATAATAATTTGGCTTTAATATTACGAAAATGGGTAAGCGATCGCTTTACTAAAGAACCTGCCAACGCTATTAATATAGCCAGAGTCATTGTCAAACTGAGTACAACGATTCAAAGCTTTGAACAAGGCAATCCTGCGATTAATTTGGAAATTGCGATCGCTGGTTATGAAGTGGTTTTACACATTTACAACCGCGAAACATTTCCTAAAGAATCAAATATCGTCCAGCAAGCTTTAGTAACTGCTTATCAGCAACGCCAAGATACGCTTTCCAAAACTCTTGGTGAACTCCAGCAGCAGACTGTTCAAACTCAGACTCAAATTAAGATAGTAACTGAGCAATTACAGCAAGAATTACAACAAGCAAATTTACAATTTAAAGATTTAAACACAATAATTAGGCACTTCAAACAGCAAGAAATTAGTTCGGATTCAACATCTTTGATAACTGAACTTCATGATTTAAAACAGCGCCAGATTCGTTTAGAGGAATTTACTAACACGGCGAATGAACTACCGAAAATCGAGAAGTTCAATACAGCTATTTTTTATGATATTGAAAATTTAACAATGGGCAGAAACGAGCCTAATTTAAATTTTTCTTTAAAACAAATTCAAACTGATGTCGAAAAAGTTGGTATGGTGAATAAAATTGCTATCCAATGTGCTTATGCTGACTGGAGTGATTCGCGCTTAAGGCTACTCAAGAATCAGATTCAAGAACTGGGAATTGAAGCAGTCCAAATTTTTGACTACAGTCATAAACGCAATGCAGCAGATATGCAACTGGCAATTGATGTCATGGAATTAGCTCAGAGTCGCCCTACTTTGGAAGTTTTCGTTATTGTATCAGGGGATGGTGCGTTTGCTGCTTTAGCTAAAAAACTCCATGAATATGGAAAGTCTGTAATTGGATGTGCTTACGAAGGACAAATGAATCGTGTCTTGAAATCTGTTTGTGATCGCTTTCTACCTATACCTGCTCCCCAAGCAAAAACAGAAGATATTCAAGTTACTGAAGTTACTGAAGATAATTTATTAAATGATGAAATCTTTGTCAAAACTAATAAAATATTACAGGAATTGCAGCAGAATAGCCAGCAAGCTAGTCAACTTCAAAAAGCAGGCATTCCCATGTCTCAAATTCATCAAATTTTGAAAAATAACATCCCAAATTTTGACGAAAAGCAAAAAAAATATAATAGTAAATTTACTAACTTTATCAAGATAATTATTGAAGAATCAAATACCAGTTTAGATATTAGCAACAATAAACTTATTTGGAGAGAAAAGTTAAATCAATTTCTAATAGCTCATCAAAAAAATCTATCAAAAGTCTAACTAACTCTAGCATTAATTTAAAATAAATTGCTGTAACTGCTAAAGTTTAACTTAGTTATACTAAATAATCAAAAATGTGCTTTTTTTGACATAAAATTAGTGCGTTTACCTGGAGTTTAACTTTTTTATCAGCAATTTCAATTACTTGATAAAGCAAACTATTAAAATTTACATTCGGCCCGCGATAATAATTACTACAATAAAATAGTCACACACGCGAACTCTGGAGTTCTGGCAGTGGGTTTATTTGATGATTTGAGTCGGTTTCTAGAAAACCGTTTAGAAGAATTCTTGCGTAACAATCCACATTTGGAGTTAGAGGCGCTGCTAGAACAGCTGCGTGAGCAAGAGGAAGATACATTAAAGCTGATTGCAGATTTACAATTACAAGAAAAGCGATCGCAAGACGATATTCTGGCTACAGCTCAAGAAATCCAGCGTTGGCACATCCGCGTTCAAAAAGCCAAAGATGCTGGTAGACAAGATTTGGTGACTGCGGCCAGCGAACGAGAAGCAGCTTTGTTACGAGAAGGAAATCAGCGCTGGGGACAGATGCAAGGGCTGAAAGAACGCATTAATCAATCTCAGGAATTGCTGCGGAAAATTCAGCAGCGACGACAAGAGGTACAAGCTAAAGCTGCTGAAGCACAGACAGCCCGTGCTAAAGCCCAAACCCAGCAGCGGCTGGAAACTAATGGCTGGTGGAATCAACCTAGCAGTTCTTCCAGTGGATTTGACGACTTAGAAGAAAAGTTCCGCCGTTGGGAAACACAAGACGAATTAGAGCAAATGAAGCGAAATATGGGAAAATAATCGCAAATTATACGATATGAAGGATGAAAGTTAAATCATAAAATTTCATCTTTCACATTTTTTATTTTATTGATTATCTGTATTACTAATTACAGGTTTAGCTATAGCAATCTTATTTAATTTGTAAAAATTACAAGACTCAAAATCCCGAGTTATTAGATAAGTCGGGGTTCTGGTTGTTGGTGAGCAAGTCAATTACAGAAATTGTATTCAATTTACTAATCAGGATTTATTTTGATGATAAATTCTAGTAAAGCCAAGTTTTACCTTTTTTTGCACTACTCCTATCTCATTGTCAGAATACCTAAACTTGTTTGAGTAAACACCAAGGAGGAAAAGATATAGGAAATCTTGTAGTGAGAAAAGAGTAAGTTCAATTAAAATCGCTTTTCTATATAGGACTTTTATTTGATTGCGTGAAAAAACTCACCCTCAACTCGAAAAGGCTGATTGCCTATTCCCTAGTACAAAGGCAGTTAATCGCGTCTCTACCTACTCACTGACGGAAATAAATAAGTTCAAAACTTAAAGCACATTACTATAGCAGTCATCAATGATTTGCCAGACATGCTGCTTTGTGCTGTTACCCCAGTATTTCCTACATGTTCTCAATGAGAACTGAGGCATGGAAAAAACATGTTTTTAGAATTTTTAGCCAGCCTGCAACGATTATTTGTTGGTTACATTCCAGCCGCTGTATTGGGTAGTTTCATCGGATATTTCATCGGTATGAATAGCATGGTTTATCAGCTATTCAGGCGCATATTTCAGATACCACATAGTATTCCCCCTATAGCTTTACTACCTATTACTCTATTAGTATTTAGAGAAAGTGAAGCCGCTGCTATTGTCGTAATCTTTTTTGCAACTCTCTGGACAGTAATCATTAATACCGCAATAGGCCTGCGACATTTTCATAGACAAAATAAAAACTTTCGAGTAGCTATATTTCATATATTCCATGCTCTGAAAGTTGGGATTTGGGTAGCATGGTTTACAGTGATTGCCATAGAAATGTTGACAGGCCCAAAAGGACTTGGCTTTATTCTCTGGGATAGTTATAAAACTGGTAACATCGATTCGACTATCGAGGCAATACTCTACATTGGTATTATTGGCTTTTTGCTGGATCAGTTGCTAGATTTTACAGCATATATTCTCTCGGAAATGGTATCAGATAACAAAAAATCTTCCTAGTACCAATTTAGATTTTAGATTTGAGATTGGGAAAGCCTTCTAAATCTGGGTTTAGTGAATCCATCTGTGGCGATCGCTTTTAAAATTGGTATAAAATTTATCAGTCAAAACCGAAGGCGGGCAAGATACCAGCTTCACAAGATGGGATCGTTTATTTGTTATAAATCGCTTATGTAATTGAAATATTCAGCGTGATTCTATTTTAGAAACTCGCTCTTCTAGTTTATTGACTTGTTGTTTCAATTCAATCACCAAGGTTGCAAGCCGATCAAACATCGGATCTTGCTGTGATAAGTTCTGTCTAGAACCTGTTGACTGTCTTGGAGTAAGTGTTGTTCTTGCAGATGGCGATCGGCCGCCTCGATTTAGTTGAGATTCTAGCTGGTTTAACCGCGACTCGACACGATTAAAGTCTGCTTCCAAGTTGTTAAGCCGCGACTCGATTTGCTGGGATGAAGCAGTGTTTGAAAATAATCCGCCCCAAGTAATCGCTGCTAAAATTACAGCAACTATTAGCACCTTGAATTTATTCATATTAATATCTTGCACTGTTCTCAATAATTCTCGGCAGGAGTCAAAATTCAGAATATTCTCATCTTTAAACTCACGAATTTCAGTAAATTTATCATGGTTTTAGCGAACAGTAGGCATTACCCACTCTACAAAAATTACTGACTCCTGAATTCTAACTCCTGACTCCTTATTTATCTTGTTCTAAATTAGAAAATAGCCTCTCCCAATCGATAGAGTTAACAGTATTGTCTCCCTCTTTCACTTCAAACGTAACATTACATGCTTTTGCTACTTTTAGCAGTTGCACGCAAAGTTCTGCGACATCATCACGGCTGATTTTGCCTTTAATATTATCACCTTGCTCAAATATTAATTCCTTAGCACCTGCTTCCTCAGTTAAAGCACAAGGTCGAATAATTGTATAAGGAATTTCGCTCTCTCTTAAACTATCTTCTCCTTTCAACTTCCAAGTTAAAATTCCTCCCAATTGCTCATTTAATTTCACTGCTGGTGGCTCTTCATCTAAATTAATCCCAGGGCGTCCTGGACGAGTTACACCTGCTGAACTAACAAGGATAAATTGGGGTAAATTTGCACCACTATAAGCTTTAATTGATTCCAACTCCAAAGCAAAACCACCTGGAGAAAACTTCGGATTTAAAGCGCCATCATATTCAAATTTGCTCAACATCAGTTGGAATGAACAAATTCTACTCTGTTCAATTGGTGGCGCATCTTTGACAACTTTTGCCCGAAATACAGGAATCAAATCTTTAAAGGGAACGTGAACATCTACCCAGGTATTAGCTACGGTGTCGAAAGAATAGCTATAGCCAATGCCATCCCATTTTGTATCTGTTCGGAGAAAGATTTTATAACGCTGACCGTCACCTTTGACGCGCAATTTCACACCTTCGTAACCAGATAAGTTAAATGGTGGATCGAAATTCTTAGTTCTCACAGAAGCAAATCCGCCAGAGTTGGCAGTGGAAACATTGCCAGTAAACAAAGCTGTATTTTCCACTAATTGGATATTACTAGCACTGACACCACCCATCACGACATCATCCAGCGCCCCCCAAACATCTTTTAATTCTGCTGATGGTTTTGTAAAATCAAATATTAGTTTTTCGTTTGCTTGGGGTAGATATTTTGCTGCTGCTCGGACTAAGTTTTTGACGCCTTGATATTCCACATTTTCTGGAGTGTCACCAACAATTTCTGGTTGATAAAATTTCACACCTTGGTAGTATTTTGCTCTATCTGCTGTGTCTCCTTCTACTGGTTGTACGCGCACTGCTGTACAACAAATTACGGCTTCGATATTAGCCATAACGACAGGAGTTAAAGTTTCTGGTTTGGTGATATCTGCAACTACTAAGTCAACATCATTACTAAGAATTGACCGTGCTTTGTCAATGTCTCTCACCAACGCCCGAACTTTATAACCACGTTCGAGCGATCGCTTTATCACTCGCTTACCTACACCACCTGTGGCACCTGCTACTAATATTACACCCACATTTCTTCCTCCATTGGGTCTATCTTGATTATCCTGAGGACGGCCTTGGATTAATTGCTGTACCCAGTTCAGGAAAGGAATTACCTCAAAGTAAGTCAGGGTTTGGATAAACCTGCCTAAGTCCCATTGAGAACGATTTTTGTCAGTCATATTTGCGTCCTCATAACTTCCTTCACTCTAGCAATTTTGGGGAGTCGCGAGTGGAGAAAATGAGACAGATACGGAGAGTGTGGGGAGATGATAAAAAGCTTCCTACCCTTCCACCCTTCCTACACTCCTAATGCCCAGTCCAATACTACTCGGTTAAGCATTTTGAACTCGGAATTGGGTTTGGGAGAAGGTTAAAGGGTAAAGGTTAAAGGTTTTTCTTTCTCCCTTTCCTTTTCCCCTTAACCGACAAGTATTGATGCCCAGTCCCAGTTGCAACTTCAAAACCTCGTTTAATTACTCGCAGTCTGAAAATTTAAATTTTGCTGAGAAATTTCTAAGAAATTTCTCAACAAAATATCAGCTTTTTAGATATTAATCCTTATATATCCATAATTTTTAAACTAATTATTCAAGTAATAATCAATTTAAAGTTACAGCTAAAAGCTATATTACTTATTGATGCCTTAAAATATTTAAATTATGAAAATCAGACATTTGTTAATTATAAGTTTGTCTTCTCTTGTCATAGCTAGCTGTACCACAGCAGTATCAAATAAGCAATCTAATAAAACTCCTACGGCTGTGAGTGCATCTGTTCCAGTATCTTCAACTCAGACCAAGTCTTTAGCCCAATCAGCACAATCTCAAAATTCAACTTTTATTAAGTCAGGTACGTTTGTTTCTGGAGAACATACAACTCAAGGAACAGTCCGTATTACTACTAAAGACGGTAAATCATTTCTAGAGCTTGAGCAGTCATTTAATACCTCTGAATCAGGGCCAGATTTGGTAGTAATTTTACATCGTTCAGATAACGTCATCAATTCAACTAAGCCACCATCTTATCCCTTAAAAAAGGGAGACTATATCGTTATTGCTCCCTTGCAAAAATACAGTGGTGCTCAAACTTATTCCATTCCTCAAAACATCAATTTAGCAGACTATAAATCTGCTGCTATCTGGTGTCGGAAGTTTAATGCTACTTTTGGTGCTGCCAGTTTGAGTTTGTAAAGATTAATCAAAAACTCAAAGCGAACACGTTGCTAACTAAATTTATTGCCAAGCAGGTTGCAGCAGTCTTTTACTCTGCCTCTTGTCCCCTTTGCCCAATGCCGAACTCCGTATAAAATCTTGAAAGTGAGGAAATTACTATGACAGTCAATCAAAAAAATTATTGCAACAACCAGGACAAGGTTCTTCTTACTGGGTGCTGGGAGATTTATATACGATTTTAGATTGACCTCATAGCTGTTACTTGCACGTTTTTACAGGATAGCCAGGTGCTTGAATAAATAATTTTGGATGAAAGGATTTATTCTACAAATAAAGCAAGCTCGATCTGGGAATTTTTGAGATTTTAAGTTTTGAACTAACAACCCAAAATTTGAAATCTAAAATCTAAAATTTCTTTTCAAAAGAGGGCGATCGCTGTGATTTTTGATGTAGAATAATTTCGCCTTTGTTATTAATCTTCACCGGGTTTTTTGGAAAAGCTTGATTATTCAAATGGCGCATAAGTTTCACAGTCCTCAAATGCCGATCTACTTGAGGAATTCCCTGTTTATCCATACGAATGGGAATAATTTTACTCGATACCAAGTTTCCAGATGAATTGAGTTTGACCTCTAAAATTAGTGAGTCACCTGCTTGAGCATTTGTAGATAAAGTCCGATATCCCAAAAAATTTCCTAAAGAATAAGCTATGATTTTATTCTTATAAATTTCCATTGCTCTCGGAACATGAGGACCGTGTCCCAGTACTAAATCTGCTCCCGCATCAATCATTTTTCTGGCAAAATTGATTGAATTACCTCGGTTTTCTCCATAAAAAAACTCTGTCTCATTCTTAACGTGTAATGCCTCCGTTCCTTCGGCTCCAGCGTGCATCGATACTATTACAATGTTGGCATTATTTTTCGCTTCTGCTACGAGCTTTTCGGCTGCTGCTAAATTATGGATCGAATTATACATTTCATAAGGAGAAAAACCAATCATCCCTATACGAATATTGTTAACTTTTAGATAGAGAATTTGATTTTTATGACCTAATGTAGCAATGCCCACAGCCTCCAGATTCTTCTTTGTATCTTTGAACCCTACTAAACCAAAGTCCATTGCATGATTATTTGCCATATTGAATACATTAAAACCAGCCTTAGCAAATAACTGAGCATATGCAGGTGGCGAGCGAAATGCAAAGACTTGTCCTCGAGTAATATCTTTAGTAGTGTATGGATAATTAGTTAAACTACTTTCAAAGTTACCAAATAAAATATCAGATCCTTGGAAGTGGGTTCTTACTGATTTTGGTAATAATTGATCTCGAAAGCGGGGTAATCTGTAGTTAGGAAAATTTGTACCAGGAATAATATCTCCAACAGCTTTAATGGTAATGGTGTCTGCAAAGGCTTGTTTTTTTGATGTTGGTTGCGTAGATTCAGGTAAGGCTAATGGTAACAAACCAGATTCAGCAGGTGTAGTAGCAGCGTTTGTTCGCTGTGATTGCCCAAGCCGAACCACAACTCCTACACCAATACCCAGATAAAAACAGACACCAATAAAAGCAAACGAAACTGCTTGCCCCAAGCTTGTATTCGCCATCGTTCACTCCTCACACGATGGCATTAGTTTATCCTAAAAATCTGTGTTGGCGATGTATCTTTTAGTGTTTTATAGCAAATATCAGGCTAAGTAATTACTGAAGTATAGTCGTTCTAGCTTGGGTGCAATACATCTGGTAATTGGATAGTCACAGCCGAGACTTCTGAATTCTAGCGTGAGTTGTACGACTATTTTTTTTAACGGAGAGGGGGGGATTCGAACCCCCGTTGAGTTTCCCCAAAACGCATTTCGAGTGCGTCACCATGAACCGCTCGGACACCTCTCCAGGTATTTATTCACAGATTTGAAATTTATTTACATTCAAATCTTGCAAGATTAGGGAAATGTCTAGTGCATCCCCTTTACTATTATAGCATTTCAATTAATCAAGCGATCGCTTGAATTCACCTTTACTAAGATATGTAGGCATCCAAAAAGACATCACATAATTTATCCTAATATTGAGATACGCGATCGCCAAACCTACGAGATAAGCTTTAGACAAGCAGCAGAAAAACTGCACAGGAGTGTTTGGACAGCAGAAAGACTAGTTATGGAGTATCAGGAAAAAAGACTGATATTAAACTCCACATCAATAAAGTCGGCGACACTAATTTGTTAACAAATTTCACAAGCAAATCAACGACATTATTTTGTTAAAACAACAAATAATTTGTCAATAACGACACTAATGTGTTAACAACGACAAATAATGTGCGAATGTACAACTACAAATCGGGATGACTGGATTCGAACCAGCGGCCCCTTCGTCCCGAACGAAGTGCGCTACCAAGCTGCGCTACATCCCGCCAAAAAAACGGCACTATAAATCAAAAATATCACAACCCGTGCCAAATGACAAAATTATATCTATATATAATCACTTCACCAAAGGCTTTGCTTGCTACCATAAAATTTGTACAACTTTAGTGGTAAAAGCGGATTGTGACTGTAAAACCAGACTGGTTGCGGGTGAAAGCACCTCAGCGTGAGCGCATCGGTAACGTTAAAGACATTTTGCGGGATTTAGCCCTCAATACAGTTTGCGAGGAAGCGTCCTGTCCGAATATTGGTGAATGCTTTAACGCTGGCACTGCCACGTTTTTGATTATGGGACCTGCTTGTACACGGGCTTGTCCCTACTGCGATATAGATTTTGAGAAAAAACCCAAAGCATTAGACCCCACGGAACCTGCACGACTAGCGGAAGCTGTTCGCCGCATGAAACTTAATCATGTGGTAATCACTTCTGTAAACCGAGATGATTTGGCAGATGGTGGTGCATCTCAGTTTGTAGGGTGTATTGATGCAGTTCGTACCGTCTCACCTAATACCACAATTGAAGTTCTAATTCCTGACTTGTGCGGTAATTGGAATGCTTTAGAGTTAATTCTCCAAGCGGTACCAGATGTGTTAAACCATAATACGGAAACTGTTCCGCGTTTGTATCGTCGGGTGCGTCCCCAAGGCAACTACGATCGCACATTAGAATTATTGCAGCGAACTCGCCAACTTTCTCCTAGCACCTACACTAAATCCGGTATCATGGTTGGACTCGGTGAAACTGACGCCGAAATCCGCCAAGTCATGGAAGACTTACGAACTGTAGATTGCGACATTTTAACAATTGGGCAATATCTCCAACCCAGTCAAAAACACCTGAAAGTAAATGATTTTATCCACCCAGAACAATTTGCTGCTTGGAAGGCATTCGGCGAAGAAATAGGATTTTTACAAGTCGTTTCTTCACCATTGACAAGAAGCTCATATCATGCAGAAGAAGTCAGGGAATTAATGGAACGTTATCCCCGCACCCAATTTTAGATTTTGCGAAAAGTCGGAGCGCTGGTCTCCGGCGATAGCGCAGCGTTAGCGAACCTGCGAGCGTCTGGCTTCTCTACGAAACGCTGCGGGAACGCCAACGCTAAGAGCGAACTGAACTTTTCAAGACAGATTTTAGATTGGTGAGTGAAGAGATGGAGAAATGGGGAGTGGGTAGAGACGCGATTAATCGCGTCTCTATGGGAGTGGGGAGAGGGGAAGAAAAATTTTTGTCTTTCCTTGTGAGCGCAACTCATGGAGTCTCTTGAGTAATGACTAATCAAAAATCCGAAATCATTCGACTGAGCGTAGCCGAAGTCCAAAATCCAAAATCCGTTGCAATTCTGGGTGCAGGTGCTTGGGGTACGGCGCTGGCAAATCTGGCAGCAGCGAATGGCCATGAGGTGCGTCTATGGTCGCGTCATGGTTCTCAAACTCTCGAAGCAGTACTCAAAGATGTCCAAATAATCCTGTCGGCTATCTCTATGACAGGTGTCAGGGATGTTGCTTCCCAAGTACACTCTTTCCCTGTTTCTCCAGAGACAATTTTTATCACAGCAACGAAGGGCTTAGATCCCCAAACCATCTGTACACCGTCACAAATTTGGCAAACAATATTCCCTAACCATGGAGTAGTTGTTCTGTCAGGGCCGAATTTATCTAAAGAAATTGAACAAGAATTACCAGCAGCAACGGTGGTAGCCAGTAATATCCCCACGGCTGCTGAACTAGTGCAGTTAGTATTTTCTTCACATCGTTTCCGGGTATATACCAATCCCGATCCCCTTGGCGTAGAACTAGGGGGAACTTTAAAAAATGTCATTGCGATCGCTGCTGGTGTGTGCGATGGTTTACAGCTGGGAACCAATGCCAAAGCTGCTTTAGTCACCCGTGGACTTACAGAAATAATTCGCGTCGGTAACGACTGGGGCGCAAAGACGGAAACATTTTATGGTTTATCGGGTCTAGGAGATTTGTTAGCAACCTGCAACAGTCCCTTAAGTCGCAATTACCAAGTCGGCTATCAGCTAGCTAGTGGTAAAACACTTAGAGATATTCTGGCAAACTTACAAGGAACTGCTGAGGGAGTTAACACTTGTCGGGTTTTGATCCAACGAGCCAAGCAACAAAATATTGCTGTGCCAATTACCGAGCAAGTTTATCGCTTACTTCAGGGTGATATCACACCCCGACAAGCACTTGATGAACTAATGTTGCGAGATATCAAGCCTGAGTATAACTACTAGTAGTCGGATACGGAGATGCGGGCATACGGGGACACCGAGACGCAAGGACACGGAGGGAAGTCGGAGCGCCGGCTTCCGGCGATCTGAACTTCGGGGGATACGGGGACGCGGAGAATTTATCACAAATAGTCTCCTCATCACCGCGTCTTCTTACCCTACCGCTACTAATCAGTTTTCTGTTATATATTAGTTAAACTTATACCCAAATAATCCTGAGAAAAAATTGGTAAATCGTCAGGATATTACTTTCGTAGTCATGTAAATGTGACTATGACAAATATAAACAAGATATTCACTGAACTATGTTTATACAGTGTGACAAAAATAACTATCAAAAACCATCAAATTTGAAATCTTAACTAAGTAGTTTAGATATTGAAAGCCTAGCTGCGGATTTGAATAGCTATTGGTTCAATCAGAAGCTTAGCAGGCGATTAAGTTCAGTAATAATGTATTCAATAAAACCATTACCTGAATTTTCTAAAAAAATTGTAATGGAATCCTCTACCGTGTTAGTTCATCGTGAATCACGGGAACAATAGCAACAGTTGAATAGCTGACCGTAATCTTAAGCTGACCCTAATCTATTGTTACCTGGAGCCATTGAGACGTTTTATGCCAGCAACATCTTTTTATGCAGATGCCGCCTACAATACCCAAAAGTCCCGCCAGGTTTTGGACTCGGATCTCACGGTTGATGAGAGTGAGTTATCGGTAGACGATCTACAGGAGTTAGAAATGGCTTCTGTTGACCATGCTAGCTTTGCTGCTAACGCCAACCGCCGTAGTACAGATCTTGTACGTCTATATCTTCAGGAAATTGGTCGGGTTAGGTTGTTAGGGCGGGACGAAGAGGTTTCAGAAGCTCAAAAAGTTCAGCGTTACTTGCGGATGCGGATAGTACTTGCTAATGCCGCAAAGCAAGGAGATGAGGTAATTTCACCTTATCAGAAGTTAATTGAAGTTCAAGAGCGTCTAACTTCAGAACTAGGACATCGCCCGTCTTTGGAAAGATGGGCTACTACTGCTGGTGTCATGGTATCGGATCTCAGACCGATTTTGGCAGATGGCAAACGTCGCTGGGCTGAAATAGCCAAATTGACAGTAGAAGAGTTGGAGCAAATTCAGTCCCAAGGACTCCAGGCAAAAGAACACATGATTAAGGCTAATCTTCGCCTGGTTGTGTCTGTTGCTAAGAAGTATCAAAATCGTGGTTTGGAATTGTTGGATTTAGTCCAAGAAGGTACTTTAGGTTTGGAAAGGGCCGTAGAAAAATTTGACCCAACTAAGGGTTATCGCTTCAGTACCTATGCTTACTGGTGGATTCGTCAGGGAATTACAAGGGCGATCGCTACTTCTAGTCGCACAATTCGCCTACCTGTTCATATTACAGAAAAGTTAAACAAAATCAAAAAAGCCCAACGCAAAATTGCTCAAGAAAAAGGGCGCACTCCGACTCTAGAGGATCTAGCAACTGAGTTGGAAATGACACCTACACAAGTGCGTGAAGTTTTGTTGCGGGTTCCTCGCTCCGTTTCTTTGGAAACCAAAGTAGGAAAGGATAAAGATACTGAGTTAGGAGAATTACTCGAAACTGACAATGTAACTCCAGAAGAGATGTTAATGCGAGAATCTTTACAAAAAGACTTGCATCATCTTCTGTCAGATTTGACTAGCCGGGAACGCGACGTGATTTTGATGCGATTTGGTTTGGCCGATGGTCATCCTTACTCCTTAGCAGAAATTGGACGCGCTCTCGACTTATCCCGGGAACGAGTACGACAAATTGAATCCAAGGCTTTACAAAAGCTACGCCAACCCAAGCGTCGCAACCTCATCCGCGATTATTTGGAGTCTCTAAGTTAGTCAATGGCCATTTGTTATTAGTCCTCTTTGGCAAAGTCTGAGTGCCGCAAGTCGGCGCTCAGACTTTGCGCTTTGTCATTTGAAAACTTTATCTACCAGTGATTAGCGACAAAGAACTGCATTTGATCGCCAGACACAAAACTTATTAGAAGCTTATAGCCAATTATTGGCATCTAAGCGTAGATTACTTTCCCTAGACCTTTGTTCAGAATATCCTGAAGGTAGAGATCAATTGTTAGCGGATTTTTCATCAATATTTGATGAGTTTTTCTTAAGCATTTAGTAAAGATTCTCAATAGGCAATGATTGTTGCAAATTGCTCCCAAGATTTGTTATATTCTCAACTAACAGGCTTTGTTGAGAAATATTAGCTATGACTGTCTACACAACTACTTCACTCAAGGCAGAACTGAACGAACGAGGCTGGCGTTTAACTCCCCAGCGCGAAACAATTTTACACATTTTTCAAGAACTTCCGCAAGGTGAACATCTGAGTGCGGAAGATCTTTATCACCGATTAGAAACTGATGGCGAAGGGATCAGTCTGTCAACTATTTATCGGACTTTGAAGTTGATGGCAAGAATGGGGATTCTACGGGAATTAGAACTAGGTGAGGGACATAAGCATTATGAACTTAACCAGCCCTATCCGCATCACCATCATCACTTAATTTGTGTTCGCTGCAACTCAACAATTGAGTTTAAAAATGACTCAATTTTAAAAATTGGGGCGAAAACTGCTCAAAAAGAAGGTTTTCACCTGCTTGACTGTCAAATGACCATCCATGCGGTGTGTCCCAAGTGCCAACGAGCGCTGATGCCGCTTTAAGAATTGGGTAGATAAAAAAACGAAACTACTCAAATTAACCAAATAAGTGGAATTTTGAGCAGTTCCTTTCTTTGCTGTTACTGGAGGCAAGCAACCAGTTGAGGACTGATACTAACAACACCAAAGCGGATGCTAAAAGCGTCCGCTCTTAAGATCCTTGAGACTAATGCCGTAGAACTCTTGGGCTTGTTTAATTGCTTTTTTGGTGTCATCTGCCATTACACCGTTGAGCTTGCCTTTATAAAAACCGCGCTCCCGTAATCGCGTTTGGATTTCCAGAACACTAAAGTCGCTTTTCGGAGCAGTATTTATTGAGCTATATAACTTAGCTCTAGTAGTTGGGCCAGCAACGCCACTTGCTGCCAGGAAATTAGCTGCCTGAAATCTCTTGACAGCATCCGCAGTGTAGGGACCATAGTAGCCATTTGGCTCTCCCTCTAAATATCCTGCTTGAATTAGGTGTTCTTGAAGCAATCTAACTGGCTCACCGCGATCGCCAAGGCGGAGTTTATCTCGATTTGCTACCTTTTTAGGAGCTTCTTCTCCATCACCCACACCAAATGGTGGCAATTTACCTAATGTTGCTGGACCAACAACCCCATCAACACTTAAGTTGTAAGAATCTTGGAAGCGCTTAACAGCTTCTTCTGTAATCGGGCCAAATATTCCTGTGGCATTCCCGTAATAAAAGCCTGCAACTCTTAAGCGTTCTTGCAAGACTCTAACATCTTCGCCTTCATCTCCCTTCATCAAATAGTTGGAATTGCGGCGTTGGTTGCTTGCTGAACTAGCTGAACTCGTAGTGCTGGTTTTTTTAGCTTGTGTAGTCGCAGCACTAGTTTTTTTAGCTTGTGTTGCTGCGGTACTAGGCTTTTTAGGTTGCCAGTTTTCTAATTTTTGCAGGGTGGTTGGACCGACAACACCGTTTACTTGTATGCCAGCAGCCTTTTGGAAGCGTCGCACAGATTCTTCTGTGGATACGTCATATACTTGGGTAATAGGAGCTTGATAAAAACCTGCTGATTTTAACTTTTGTTGTAAATTCCTGACAGAAGGCCCTTGATCGCCTTTTTCCAGTGCCATGACGCTGCTGACAGCACTGAGAATAGACAAAGACAGAGCAAGGGGCAGCATATACTTCCAGGCCTTTCCAGAAAGCCGCCCCCAGTCTGGTGCAGTTGCTTTGTTTAACAAAGAACTGAGCGAAATCAATTCACTGGGTGTGCCGTCCTCATAGGCATAAGCTAGGTGTAAATACGCAAGATTCTCCATATTTTTTTCCTACACCATTGATTTTTCTTCGATAACTGCTTCAGCTTGATGTACTAGGTTTCTCAAAGTTTCTAATGTTCCTAGATTTACATCCTGCCATAAATTGCGCTTGTATGCTTCTATTAATCTTTCAGCAATATCACGCAGTGCATAAGGGTTCTTTTCCTCAATGAATTCCAAGACAACTGGATCGAGTAAATAAGCTTGTACAATGCCTTGATACATATAATCTTCGACACATTTAGTTGTAGCATCATAGGCGAATAAATAGTCCACCGTCGCCGCCATTTCAAAAGCACCTTTATAACCGTGACGCATGACTCCGGCAATCCACTTAGGATTAACTACGCGAGAACGATACACTCGTGCGATTTCTTCTCTCAGTTCGCGGATTCGCGGTTGGGCGGGTATAGAATGATCCCCAAAATAGATTTGGGGATTTTTTCCTTGTAGAGAACGCACCGCTGCCGTTAACCCTCCCTGAAATTGGTAATAATCATCAGAATCGAGTAGGTCGTGTTCGCGGTTATCTTGATTGTGGAGTACAACTTGCATTTGGGCTAACCGTTGCTCGAAGATTTCGGGAGTGGGGAGTGGGGAGTGGGAATTAGGAAGATCTCCTGCCCCCTGCTCCCCTGCCCCCTGCCCTTCTGCCCCTGCTGAGGAGTAGGCGTAACAACTCCAGTTGATGTAGGCGCGAGCTAAGTCTTGGTCATCTGTCCAGTTTTGTGATTCGATTAAACCTTGGAGTCCGGCGCCGTAAGCACCTGGACGAGAACCAAAGATGCGATAAAGCGATCGCACTTTTGCTGCTTCTAAAGTTAAACCTTGTTGAGTCCACAAATCAGTCTCTTGGCGAACTGCAACGGCGAGGGGATTTTGTTCCGGGGGTTCGTCCAAGTTTGCCACTGCTGTCACTGCTTGAGCGAATAAATCAATTAAGTTGGGAAAAGCATCGCGGAAGAATCCGGAAATTCGCAAGGTAACATCTACGCGCGGACGCCCCAAAACTGCCAGAGGCAAAATCTCAAAATCGACGACTCGCCGTGCTGCACCATCCCAAACTGGTCGTACTCCCAGTAAAGCCAAAGCCTCGGCAATATCATCACCTCCTGTTCTCATGGTGGCAGTTCCCCACAGTGATAAACCTAGTGTTTTTGGGTACTCACCATGTTCTTGGGTGTAATATTCAATCAAGGTTTCAGCGGCTTTCCTGCCGACATCCCAAGCTGTTTCTGTGGGAATGGCGCGAATATCCACAGAATAAAAGTTTCTCCCAGTTGGTAGAACTTCCGGGCGGCCGCGGGTGGGTGCGCCAGATGGGGCGCTTGGGACGTACCCACCATCGAGTCCGTGTAATAAATGGGCAATCTCTTGATCGGTTTGTTGTAAAGCAGGAAGCAAGCGATGGCGTATCCAATTGAGAACGGTGGGGAGTGGGGAGTGGGGAGTGGGGAGTGGGGGGGATGAGGGAGATGGTGAGATGGGGAGTTCTGAATTCTGGCTGATGAGTTGTTCTACTAGAAAAGCGGCGTGTTCTTCTAGGACTTCAACAATATCACCGATGGTGCGACATTCTGTGCCATTAATTACTGAATATTGACCACTAGTCATGGACAGGTCTGCTGTGAGGGGGTCGAAGTCTAGACCCCAATCTTGGGCTATGGCACGGGTAATGCCTAAAGAATAGCGATTGGGTATGCGAGCGATCGCTACTATTAAATCTCTTAATTGCTGTCCTTGAGGGCATTGCCCAAAAATGTGTAAGCCATCACGGATTTGAGCTTCTTTGAGTTCACAAAGATAACCATCTAAAGAATTCAAAATTGAAAATTCTGAATTTAAAACTTGTTCGTTTGGGATTCCTAAATCTAGATGTAAATTTTCTTTAAGAATCAGTTCGCGGATGCGATCGCGAATTGCTGGTAAACGGGAAGGATCTAAACTTTCCGCTTCATAATACTCATCAATTAGATTTTCTAACTGTTGTAAAGAACCGTAGAGTTCCGCACGAGTCATGGGCGGCGTCAGGTGATCTATAATCACTGCTTGGGCGCGGCGTTTGGCTTGAGAACCTTCACCAGGGTCATTCACAATAAACGGGTAAAGGTGGGGAAGTGCGCCGAAAGCTACTTCTGGGTAACAATTACTCGATAAAGCCACACTTTTACCGGGTAGCCATTCTAAATTTCCGTGTTTGCCCACATGAACTACAGCATCAGCACCAAAACTTTCTCTAACCCAATAGTAAAAAGCCAAATAAGCATGGGTTGGTTCTAAATCTGGTGCATGATAATTCAAGCTCGGGTCATTATCATAGCCCCTTGGTGGCTGAATTCCCACGAAGATGTTGCCGAGTTGAATTCCGGGAACGGGAAAGGAGGACACGGGGAAAGAACTCTCCGCGTCCCCGCGTCTCCCACTCTTTGCGTCCTCTTCCATTCCCCACCGTTCACTAATACCTTGCCTAACTTGTTCTGGCAAAGAAGCGAAATACTCTTGATATTCTGTCCAAGAAAGACTTTGCTGCACCGGACGCCATTCTCGACTTTCCGGATCGTTGGTGACGCCAGATGTTAGCCGTTGAATCAACTCATCTCCTTGAGCAGGTGGATTTTCTACTTGGTATCCAGCTTGGTGTAAAGCTTGCAGAATTTCTGTGCAACTAGCTGGAGTATCGAGTCCTACACCATTAGCTAGGCGTCCATTGCGGTTGGGGTAGTTTGCCAGAATTAGAGCAATTCGCCGCTCTTGGGGTGGTTTTGAACGCAGACGCACCCAATTTGCTGCTAATTGAGCAACGAACTCGATGCGATCGCTCACTGGTTCATAAACTACCACATCTGTCTCTAAATCGGAATTACGAGTTTGCACCGCTTTAAAAGAGACAGCACGAGTAATAATTCGCCCATCTACTTCTGGTAGCGCTACATTCATCCCAATATCGCGGGGAGAAAGCCCTTTAAACTGTAACTCCCACTGTTCAACTGACCCGCCACTGAGGATAACTTGCAATACAGGCACATCTAACTTTTCCCAAAGTTCGGTTTGGGGTGTCTCGCTTTCTAACCTTGCTAGAGAAAAACTGGTGGTATTCAGTAGCAGTCCAATTGCTTCGGCTTCTTTGGGTTGAAAAAATTCACTCAACTCAAGTTGAACATCCGGTTCGCGCAATGACGAAACAAAAATTGGTACAGGTTGTAAATTTTTCTGTACCAAGGCTTGGCATAGAGCATCAATTACCTTAGTGTTTCCCGCCAAATAATGGGCGCGGTAGAAAAGGATGCCAACTTTGGGGACTGGGGATTGAAAACTTTGAGGTTCAGAGGTGGATGAATCCAGTTCAGAGGTGGATGAATCCAGTTGAGAGGTGGATAAATCCAGTTCAGAGGTGGATGAATCCAGTTCAGAGGTGGATGAACCCAGTTCTAACTCTCCTTTGCCCCTTTGCCCCTGTGCCCCTTTGCCCCTGTGCCCCTCCATTCTCCATTGATACAATCCCACACGCGGGATGTGCTGGGGTGGTGGAGGATTGTATGCAGTTAACAAACAAGTGTCGGCGATAAATTGCAGAGCATTGACAAAATTTTCTACACCGCCTTCGCTAAAATACTGCCATACCTGATTAACAATGCCCAAAGGCACGGTAGACTGGGAGATTAATTCGGGATCGAGACTGTCGTCTCCGGGCATTACAATAAGGGTTGTACCATTACGTTGCACAATTTCCTGGACTACTTCTAAGCCATAAGCCCAGTAGGAACGTCCTCCTAAGAGGCGCAAAATTATTACCTGGGCATGTTCTAAAACTTGTTCTGCATAAGTATCTATACTTAATTGTTGCTGCAATTGCAACAGGTTGGCGACTCTGAATGTAGGAAAGTGTGCAGGTAATTTTGGAACGGCAGCTGCCAAGGTTTGAATATCGGTATCAGCAGCCGTAATCAAAACCAAGGTCGCTGGAGTTTGTTCTATAAAAATTAAACTCTCTGACTGATTCAATCCACCTGATATGCCACTAATACGATGCATAATCTTGTATTACCGTCTTAAACTATTGGTTAGTACAGAATAAAAAAGGAGTTAGAATTCAGAATTTGTGAATTCAGAATTCAGAAGCCTCCATACTTTGATATATGGAGTTTTAACAAGGAAGAATTTTGAACTTTATTTCGCCTACAAGGGGACGAGGTTTTGACTAATACTCATTACAAACTCAAACTCCGATTTCTCACTGAATTCTGAGGTCTTGGGGGAGCGTCTCGATTTTTGCTCCTGAGTTCTGAGTTTTTCTTAAGAAAAATAAACTTTCGTCCTTGCATACAGCCCTCTCTTACCATAATGATTGAAAATGCTGAGTTCTCCTGATTTGAGCTTTTCTCGAACCTTGCCTATTGTTGTATTCAATCAGCTTGGGGAATTGTTAGAGCAGATGGCTCAAACGGTGGGAAGTCCGGCTCTGGTAATGACAGAGGCGATGTTGGCGTCGATTCGCATACCTGTGGAGTGGGACAAGCAAAGGTTTACAGTAGTACTTTCTGAACAATTTAGTGCGCTGTTGCTGGGAAATTTGGAGGCAGATGTAGCTTTAGCTTCTGGTAGGGTGGGAGATCGGGGAGAACAACTACCTGCTCAGAACTCAGAACTCAGCACTGGGCACTCAGGAATCAATGCTACATTGACATTTAATTCGGAGGCGATCGCCTCTTTTATATTGCAATTGAGAGATTTGTTTGAGTGCAATTCCAATACTTACCAAAATCTCGAACGCTATGGCCAAGTTATTAGGGCTAATGACTCTAAGCTCCAAAGTAAATTTACGCTGTTGTTATTAGAATATTTTCTAACTCAGCCAAGCCAAGAAATAATACCACCTCCAAGTGCAATTGGACCGGCTGTTTATATTTGCCAGCCAGTAGAAGATGCCCTCAAAAAACAAGTTTCCCAAGAACAGCTGTTAAATCAGGTAACAACGCAGATCCGCAAAAGCATGGATTTGCCAGTAATTATGGCAACGGCAATTACACAGGTGCGTGAGTTTCTGGAATTAGACAGATTAGTAATTTATAAATTTCAGGGTTCCAAAGTCAAGACTCAACAATACCAGCTTGATAGTATTGATTTCAATGGCACGGCACTGACTACAACACAGGGAATTTTAGCTAGTAGTATCAAACCGGAAATCTCAATTCGAGGAAGGCAAGGCTTAGGTTTTTCCTCCGATAACGATAATGGTATACCCTCAACTTCTGTGTCAGTAAATAGTCAATCTTTAGCAGAAGAGTATCAAAAGTATCGGGGTTATATCGTCTATGAAGCTCGTGGTAAAGATAATATTATATCGGTGTTGAATTATAGAGAAAGAAATTGCTTTTTCCCAACCTCTAGATGTTGGGAGAAGTATCGCCAAGGCTTCACTTTAGCTGTGGATGATGTCGAAAAAACTTATGCTTTAGAAGAGTGTTTGTTAAATTTTTTAAGGGAATGCAAAGTCCGGGCAAAGTTGGCTGCACCGATTATCTTTGAGGAAAAACTCTGGGGATTGTTAATTGCTCATCAGTGCGATAATCCACGTCAGTGGACTGATAGCGAAAAAAATTTGCTGAGTTCGATCGCCGAACAATTAGCGATCGCTATTCACCAAGCTGAGTTAATGCAAACCCTCACCCAAGAAAAACAAAGGCTGGAAGAACGAGTTATTGAACGTACAAGGGCGCTACGTGATGCCTTACTGGCTGCTGAAGCTGCTAGCCGGCTCAGAAGTGAATTTCTCGCTACCATCAGTCATGAATTACTCACGCCTTTAACTTATGTGATTGGGATGTCTTCGACGTTGTTACGTTGGCCTTTGGGTGAATTAAGTCAACGACAACGCGATTATCTGCAAACAATCCACGATAGTGGAGAACATTTATTAGAAATGATCAATGACATCCTTGATTTATCACAAATCGAGGCTGGTAAGGCAGCTTTAAATATTTCGGAATTTTCTTTGGTGAATGTTGCCCAAAGAACTATAGAATCACTGGAACAAAAAGCAACAAGCCAACAAGTAAATCTCAAACTTGATTTGCAAATCGATCCGCAGCGCGATCGCTTTATCGCTGACTCCGAACGAGTAGAACAAATTCTCTGGAATCTGTTAACTAATGCTATCAAATTCACTCCGGAAAATGGCAGTGTTACTTTGCGTCTTTGGGTGGAAGACGATACCGCTATTTTTCAAGTGGAAGACACGGGAATTGGTATTCCCGAAGAACAATTACCATTATTGTTTGAGAAGTTTCAGCAACTCGATACACCCTATCGCCGCCGCTATGAAGGTACTGGACTGGGACTAGCTTTAACTAAACAACTTGTAGAACTCCATCGGGGTCGAATTGAAGTAGAATCAACTGTGAGTGTTGGCTCAATTTTTTCTGTATGGATACCAACTCAAACAATGAAAGTGCATAGTAGTGAGTTGTGAGTGAGGAGTTTGCAGTGAGGAGTTAATAAGTAGATGGATCTAAATAAATATAAGATAGTTCGTCATTGCATTCGCCCTTGGCGTTCGCAATGACATTTGTATTTAATTTCGCCCAGCTACTTATTATCTTACCTGCACCATACGCCATGCCCAATGCCTTAAATTATTTTGAAGCTAAACTAGTTAGAATTTTTTCAAAAACTTTCAACGCATGTTCTTTTCCATTGTCTCTGGTGAAAATAGTAAAATTGGGATGAGAATTAATTTCAATTAACCAATATTGGTTATCTTTATCTAATACTATATCTAAGCCACCATAATCAAGGTCTAATTCTTCAAAAATGGGTTTGGTAAAATTATCAATCTCTGACAATATTTTTGGATCGCTGATATATTTTGCTTTGGCGCCATCCCAGTGGAGAGGACTTAAGTTACCTGCAAAATTCGCGTTACTTATATCTTTTTCATAGAGTAAAACTAACTCTTTATTTAAGAAAACTGCTCTATATTCAGATTTTATGGGAATTAATTCTTGAGCAATAGCGACATAATCATACTTATTACTAATATTAAAAATTTCTTTTAAAGCATTTTCAATTTCATCTTGATTATGGCATAAAAAGACGTTGTGTCCGCTGGAGCCAGAATTTCTTTTTACAATCACAGGTGTTTCAAAATTTTCCTTAATTTCTAAGATAATATCTTGAATAGTCGGAAATTTTAAATACATCTTGTATCGTGAGTCACAAAAAGGTGAAAGAAAACCTATTGTGCGAGGAACTTTAATCTTTTTATTTAAAATATGATAAGTATATTCCTTATCTTTGACAATTTTTGACACTGCTTGATTAATTAAAGGAGTGCTATAATTACAAAAATAGTGGTGTTTGTTATTCAATTTTATTTTGATTAAATTTTCAGCAGGATAAATAATTTCATAGCTGATGTTTAAGTTTTCACAAGCTTGGAGCAATAGCGAAACGTTGTCTAACATAAATGCTTGAAGCTGGGCTGATAAGTTAAGTGTTTAGTAAAAATTCAGAATTCAGAATTAATAAGACTTTCAGACATAAGCTTAATAATTTTAATAAAATTAGGAAGCCATAGCATACTTAATTTTTAATCATTCGGAATTTTTACAGTATTTATAAAAATTCAGAAGAGAAGCTTTGTTAGAATTGATAAATATCAATTGAGAGCTTTTTCTAAATTGCTAACATTATCTTTTGCTAAAGCTTTTGATAAAAGCCATTCTCTAAAATACACCTATTTAGTAGATAATGCAACAGTTTATCATCAATTTTATAGCGAATACAAAAATGGGATAAACACAGATTTTACACTTAACCAAGAAATCTATTATTTATTTTATTTTTTTCACAAGCTCGGACTCTTAGGGCGTTGCATAAACAAGGGATGAAATTTAGATATTGAAATCTAAAAATCCTGATTCTCAAAATATGCAACGCCAATTTCTAAGTTGTTGTTGAACTTGTTGCTTGTCGTTTAAAGATTACCATTTGGGTACCAACAACTGGGTTACGCGCTATCAGGCGATTTTGGGAGTCGATAATTTCTAAATGAGTAAAATCAAGTTGTTGAGAGCGTTGTAAAATTTCGGCAGCGAGTTTATCCTGTTGAGATTCTGGGAGAGTGTACCAATCGTCGTTAATTTTGACAGTCAGATTACTTGTGCGGAAGTTCGCTTGAATTGACTTTATCAGACCAGAGGCAATGCGATCGCTAATTTCGGCTACCTGATTTTCAATAGCCACAATTAACGCTTGTTCGGGTGTCAATTCTATAGCTGGTGTTGGTGTTGGCGTTGGCGTTGGTGTTGGGGTTGGCGTGGGAATTACTTCTGGTTCCGGTTCTGGTTGTTGTGGTGGCGTAATTTCCTCTGGTGGTTGTTGTGCTTCTGGCGGCGGCGTAGTTTCCTCTGGTAGCTGTGGTTCTGGTATGACTGACTCCGGTGGAGTAGTTATTGTTGGTGTTGGTATGGGAACCTCCTCAACCGGAGGAAGTGTCGCTACTTCCGTAGGTTTACCTGTAAAGATAGTCGTAGTTGTCCAAACGAGAATTACAGCAATTCCGGTAATAATTCCCGTCAAAGCTGTATCTGATAACTTTGTTGATAAATTTGATGGCAAAAATAAGCGGACTGTCCTTAATAGTCCACCCCAGCGCAACTGAAGCTGTTGCAAAAAACCAGGGGTTTCTTCAGCACCGGGTGGGGGTGCTGTCTCCAGTTTTTGGACTGTTACTTCTAAAACCCCAATTGTCCCTCGGAGAATTTGGATAATTTTAGCCTTCCAAATTGGCTGAACTCTCTGGTAAGGTTTTTGGGGAGGTTGAGTTACCTGCTCATCGGTCGGTTTTGGATTGTCTTGTGACATGGAACTTTCACCAAAAGCAGCGAATCAAAGACAAACAACGTACATTAGACCTCTTGCAAAAATAGTTTTGCAAGAGGGGGAAAGGGAAAAGGTTAAAGGGAAAGGGTTTTTTCTTACCCCTTTCCCCACTTCTGCAAGAAGTCTATTATTACTGGTGCTGCCTCTTTTGCCTTAATGTATCACTTCATTGCACATTACTTGTGCGGAAACTGACTATTTATTAAATTTGGTGAGTTATGAACCTGAAACGCCGTCAATTTTTATTTTTAAGTAGCCTGGGCGCCATCGGTACAGGATTTTTGGGCTGGATGTTAAGCGAGCAAAATTATCAAAATGCTGATATTAGCGATTCTACAACAGCCATAGCTGCCAACCCGGCTAAAAAAGACTTGTTATTACGTTTTGTGTCTGTTGCAGATACAGGAACCGGTGCTAAAGGACAGTATGCTGTAGCTGGGGCAATGAATTTTTATCACAAACAAAATCCTTATGATTTAGTCGTTTTAGCCGGAGATAACATTTACAACAACGGCGAAATTGAGAAAATTAGCGCAGTTTTTGAGCGTCCCTATCAAGCTTTGCTCAAGCAAGGGGTGAAATTTCAAGCTTGTTTAGGTAATCACGATATTCGTACCGCAAATGGCGATCCACAAGTGAAGTATGTCGGTTTTAATATGAACGGTAGAAGATATTATACTTTCCGCCGTGGAGCAGTACAATTTTTTGCTTTAGATACTAATAGTAATGCTGATTGGAAAAACCAGTTACCTTGGTTAGAAAAAGAATTAAGCCGCAGTAATGCTGCTTGGAAAGTTGTATTTGGTCATCATCCTATTTATGCATCTGGTGTATATGGAAGTAATCCAGAGTTTATTAAAACTTTTACTCCATTATTTCAAAAGTACGGCGTTCAAGTTTATATCAATGGTCACGAACATCATTATGAACGCACGCGTCCAATTAATGGAACGACTTATTTAATTACTGGTGGTGGTGCGGGTACTCGTCCTGTAGGGCGTTCTGAGTGGACAGAATATTCTGCTGAGAAGTTGAGTTTTGCGGCGTATGAGGTATATCAAGATAGAATAGAAGTAAGTGCGATCGCTACTAATAATCGCGTTTTCGATAAAGGTATTATTCAATTGAAATCAGCTTAATTAAACTATGAATCAGCCAGATATTACTGCGGCGATGCCTACGGCGGGCTGCGCCTACGCCAATATTATAGAATCATCTCCAACACCCGATGTTCTCTTTCCTCTGTTGTTACCAGCTGTGGGTGAGTTTTTGCAGTGCGATCGATGTTTTCTATATTTGCACAATCCGCAAATGAATCTTGGTAAAGTTGCCTTTTGTTGGGTTCGCACGCCAGATGTACCAACAATTTACAGTGAAAAGTGGGAACCACAGCCTTTATCTTTTTCAGATGAAGATCCAATGTTTAGGGCTGCACTACATGGGAAACCTTCAATCTTTGTAGAAGATGTAGAAACCGCTGATTCTGAAGTTTTAAATCGCAAATTTGAACAGGAAAACTTTGGTCACCGTGCCCTAATTCATGCCCATATTCAACAGGATGGTCAACTCTGGGGTGTTTTACAACCATGCATTTTTGGTCATCCTAGAATTTGGACTGGATATGAACGAGTGGTGATTAATAATATTGTCCAAAAAATCACTCCTTTGACAGTTGATTATGTCAAGTCTGCTTTTGATTAGCTGTTTTTTCTTATCCTTCTCGCCTTGCTGAATTTACAGATGAATATCTCACGTAAAGGCGAGGCAGCGCGTTGGGCGGCTCTGCCGACTTGAAGCGACTGCCGTCGCAAAGACGCAAAGAGAAATTTATAATTTTATCGTACATTTATGCAAGGCTTCTATTTCTAGCTCTCTTTCTTGCGTCCTTATAACACAAACTTAATTCTCACCAAATACTTTATGATTCTTGAGGCTGTGATACTTAATGTTAAACCCGGTTCTGAATCCGACTTTGAAGTGAATTTCAAAAAAGCTTCTAAAATTATTTCCTCAATGAAGGGATATTTATCCCATGAATTGCACAGATGCATAGAAGTACAAGATAAATATTTATTACTTGTCAGATGGGAAACTTTAGAATCTCATATTGTGCAATTTCGAGGTTCTGCTGAGTATCAAGAGTGGAAGAAACTTCTGCATCATTTTTACGAGCCATTTCCCACAGTTGAGCACTTTCAAGAAGTTGAGATTTAGATACAGATTACTAATCCCTGTAATTATTTGGTCAATTCCATAATTTTCTCAAATTGAAAATTATGAGCTAAATCGGCGACAAAGTTTCGCACGGCAGCACTTTCAAATGGTATTTGCTCAATTAATTCTAAAATGAGGTCATCGCTGCATTGAGCTGCGGCATTGTATATTTGTTTCACCCATTCAGGTGGCAATGCAGATATCATAGTAGCTAAATCTGTAAGCGTCAACATTGATTCTGCTGTCTCTTGATTTCCATTTATTATCTGATAGGTTTGTTCTTGATAAATATATTGGACATCTAAATATTTTCTCAACTTTTCTAGTAATTCATTCTCACGGAAGGGCTTGTTAATAAAATCATCACAACCCGCTTCGATCATTGCCTCTCGTTGTTCCTCAAAGGCATGGGCAGTTAAGGCAATAATTATAGTGTCAGTTCGGGTAATGGGGGATTGTAAAATTTGTTGCGTGTGCTGAATTTCTCTAGTTTTAATAATTTTTGTGGCTTCGTAGCCGTCCATGATTGGCATCCGCATATCCATTAATATGAGATGTGGTTGCCATTGTTGCCAAAGTGCGATCGCCTCTTGACCATTTGCAGCTTCTTCTACAACAAAACCGATGGCTGTGAGAATTTTTATTAGCACTAAACGGCTATCTGTAGAATCATCAACTACTAAAATGCGGTATTGATTTTGAGCAGGCGCTAAACTGGAAACTCGCCGTGTAGCCTGCTTGACGTGTACTTCACTGGCTGCGGCTAAACCAATTTGAATATCAAAGCTAAATTTACTTCCCTCACCAACACTGCTGGTGACATTAATATCTCCCCCCATGAGTTGCACATATTTGCGACTAATTGCTAAACCCAGTCCTGTTCCTTGTTGCGATTTCCTTCCAGTTTCAGTTTGCCCAAAAGCTTGAAACAACAAGTTAATTTCTTCTGGGGCAATACCGCAACCAGTGTCTTGGATCTCGAAGATTAGGGATTGGGGAGAGGACACGGAGATGGGGAGAGGCGGGGACAGGGAGAAGTTTATTATCTTTGCATCCCCGCGTCCCCGTGTTGCCGCGTCTTCTTTGCCATGCCCCATCCCCACCCGCAGCATCACTTTCCCAGTATCGGTAAATTTAATTGCATTTCCCAGGAGGTTGAGCAAGACTTGACGCAGTTTACTTTCGTCAGCTTGGATAACCTGGGGAAGGTCAGATGTATATTCAAATACCAATTCTAATCCTTTGGAAGTGGCGCGGAAACGCAACATCTCTTCAAGGTTTTCCAAGAGGTGAATTAAGTCAAAACTGCTGAGATTCAATGTCATTCTTCCAGCTTCGATTTTAGACATTTCCAGAATGTCGTTAATTAAGTTGAGAAGATGTTCGCCAGCACGATTGATGATTGCTAGGTTTTGTTGATGTTCGGTAGATAAAGCATCATCGTGGCTCATGAGTTGGGTAAAACCAAGGATGGCGTTCAATGGGGTACGCAGTTCGTGGCTCATGTTGGCGAGGAATTCGCTTTTGGCGCGGTTAGCAGCATCGGCAACGATCGCAGCTTCTTGCAGTGCTTGTGATTGCCTTTGCATTTGTGTGAGCAATTGTGCCTGCTGTAAAGCAACTGCTAACTGATTGCTAATTTGAACTACTATATTGACTTCTTCTGGCTTCCATTGGCGGAGATCGGAATTTTGATAACTTGCTAGCAACCCCCAAAGCTGATTACCAGATAAAATAGGGACAATAATGTAAGCCTTTGCCTGAAAGCGTTCCAAGAGTTTGATATAAACAGGATGAAGCCCAGCGTTGTAGATATCTGGGATGCAGCTGAAACTTGCACTTTGTGTGTACAGATTTTGGAGGTAAGTATTTTGTGTTTTGTTATCCAACCGATCCCAGATTTTCATGAGGCAACGGCCATTTTCTAAGACATCTGCTGTCAAATGAGGGTCATTTTTTTGTTCTTCGAGCAGAGAAATCCAGCCCTCTGTTACTGACTCAGAGATAAATTTGCCACTCCAGTTGGGATTGAAACGATAGACAGCGACCCGATCGCAGTTAAGTACTTGCCGTAATTCTTGGGTTGTCGCCGCAAATATAGTCTCTAAATCCAGTGTTTGGCGCATCCTTTGAATCACTTGAGCGATCGCTCTTTCCCGTTCTGCACTCTCACGCAAGGCTTCTTCTGCTAATTTTCTTTCGGTAATATCTGTAATCATACCGATGTAGCCTTTAATTTCTCTATCGTCTCCAAATTCTGGCAAAGCTTGACAAATTACCCAAACAATTGAGCCATTCTTATGACAGAAGCGATGTTCGTACTGATATTTTTTACCGTATATTGTTGCTTGATCCCATGCTAGTAACAGCTGCTCGCGGTCATCTGGATGCACGGCATTTACCCAACCTGTACCCAAAGATTCTTCAACACTGCAACCAGTAATTTCACTCCAGCGTTGATTAAAATATAGTATACTCCCATCAACATCGGTATAAAATATACAAGCTGGCGAAGCTTCTGCTAAAAGTTGATATCGCTGTCTACCTTCCTGCACAGCGAATTCTGCCAGCTTGCGATCGCTGATATCTGCCCAATAACCAACGCATTCAATTGGGTTATCATCTTCGTCACGAATTAACCTCATCTTTTCGTAGAACCAGTGATAAGTTCCGTCAGCGTGTAACCACCGATATTCGTAGGAATTGTATTCGTGCTCAACTAGCTTCTTAAATTTTCTTGAGACCAGTTCAACATCTTCTGGGTGGACGCGATCCAGCCAAAAATTCGGATTCTCAATAAATTCCCGCGCTTCGTAGCCAACCATTGCTCTAACATTCTTACTAATAAAAGTAGTGCTAAAGTCTCCTGATGTTTTCCTGCTATAAATCACTACAGGACTAGAAGTGAGCAGGTATTGTAGGCGTTCGTTTGCTAAACGCAGTTCTTGTTCAACGCGTTTGCGTTCAATTAACCCACCCAATTGAGCAGCAACAGCACTTACCAGTAGAAGCAAACGCCGATCTACTAATACTGAACTACGTTTAAAAAACACTAAAACGGCTAATACTTGTTTACCAGCCAGTATGGGAACGGCAAAACCAGCTTTTAATCCGACCTTTGTAGCTTGTAGCGATCGCACAAAAATCGGCTCCCTCACTTGGGAAACATCTTCTATCCATTCTGGCTCTTGGTTCTGCCAAACTCGCCCTGGTAGTCCCGCTCCGAAAGCAAATGTAACAGTTTTGCTTTGACGACAGAATTCTTCTAAACTGTCTTCCTGTCCATACCAACCCAGACTGTGTTCTAAAACGGTGTTATCTTCATTCGGTATCCAGGCTTCGCCAAAATCCCAACTGATGGTCTGACAAATTAAACGCAAAACCACTCTTAAGGCGTTGTTGACATCACTGGCGCGAGTAATGGCTTGGGTTGTCAACAGCAGCAAACGGCTTTCATTTTCTGCTTGCTTGCGTTCAGTAATATCTTTGGCGGTGCCTAGTACGCACCATTGTCCGTCGATGTCGATCATTTCCGCACTAAATAAAGTCGTCCTGATTTCTCCCGAAGAAATGCGAACATCAACTTCGTGGTTGCGAATGGCTTTAGTTCGTTCCAGAGTCTGGGTGACGAGATTATATTCCTCTGGATTCACCCAAATATTCAATTCTTCATCGGTGCGATCGATAACTTGAGAGCGAGAATAACCAAAAAATCGACAAAAACTGTCGTTAACTTCGATATAGCGTTTGTCAGGAACAGTAATTAAGGCAATTGGATCGGGAGATGACCGAAAAGCTGATGCTAACTTTTTTTCAGAAGCGCGTCGCGCTGCTTCTGCACGTTGGCGAGAGCGTACTTCCAGTACCAGAGAGAGTAAATTGCCCAAAGAACGAGCAAAATTTTGGTCTTCTAATGTCCAAGAATGGACACCCCCTACCGCTTCCAGACATAAAACTCCTACTGTTTTTCCCTCCAACCTGATTGGTGTATCCAGTATGGAAGTGATGTTTAATCTAGAGTAAGACGCCGAAAATTCTTTAGTTCTGGGATCAATGTGGGCATTATCTGTGGCAATTGGCTGGTCTTGCTGCAAAGCTGCAAAATAAGCTGGATAGTCTGCTACTAATAAACAAACTCCTTCGCTATGTTGATTGCGGCTCGCCTGAAATAAGTCAAGACACTGGATTTTTGTCCTTTTTTCGTCATACAGCCACACACTGGCTCGTTCCACCCCAATATTTTGGGTAGCTGCTTCTGTAATTGTACTCAAGGCTGCTTTCAAATCACCCTGATAAAGCGTTTGATTTTGTGCTAATCGCGTTAGTACTAAGTTATGAGTGCGGAGCTTAATCGCACTTTCATCCAGGATTTGAAAATTTGTTGGTAAAGTTTTACTAACGCTAATTTCTGGTAAGATTTCTTGTGTTTGTCTCTTGCGAATATTTAACTCAAATGCAAGGCGTTGACGCTCTTGAATCTCTTGTTTTAACTGTTTTTTTAGCCTTTGGATATTTAATTGTTTTTCTACGCGTAATAAAACCTCTTTAGTTTTGAATGGTTGAGTAATATAATCAACATTCTGAAAATCTAAGATGTTGGCTTTTTCAAATAATTCATCTGAAGTGCCGAAAAAAATTATCGCAATCTTTTGAGTTTTTTGTTTACTTTTCAAATGGTGGCAAACTTGATAACCATCCATATCTGGCAAGATAACATTTAGCAAAATCAAATCAGGAGGGGAAGCAAGCGCTGTATTGATTGCCATTTGTCCAGAAATAAAACTTTGCACTTGATAACCTTGACCTTGAAGGATATCTGATAAAAAATCTAAATTCTCTAAGTTATCATCAACTAATAAAATTATGATTTTTTGAGTATCCATATCAGGGATTGAGTTAATTTTTAATTACAAATTATTTTTGGAATCAAACTGAATAGGAAATCAGAAATTAAAGATTAGACAAAAAATATTTATGCAGCAGACAAAATGAACAAAGTCAGCACCAAGCCTACTCTAGGAAAGTACAGCGAAGCATAAAAATATCTATTCACGTATAGACGTGATTAATCGCGTCTGTAGGCACTCCCTATATGAAAGATATAAAAATGTAATAAATTACACAACAATAGCATGAAAATCTCTTAACTCCTACCCCCACTAATCAATACCTATTTTCAATCGAGAGATTAATGTAATAAATAATACAATGCAAATTATGAAAATATTTCTTTGTCAGTCATCAGTCAACGCTATCTTCAACAAAGATATAGGAATCCGGTTTGATTTCTGAAAAAAATCCGTACACTTCTAATACCCTTCTTCACTATTGCC
>NZ_CAWUDO010000025.1:0-93049 GCF_963920935.1 Nostoc sp. CCY 9925
GCGATTAAGCTTCTTTAAGTATATATGTACTACATTTAGATGCGTTCGCCCTGCTTTATTCGTAGATAAGGCACTAATTATTTTGTGTTTTAATCGGTAAGGTGATGACAAACTCTGCACCTTTTTCTAATTCTGATATTATTTGTATTTTACCTTTGTGTTTGTCAATTATCTGATAGCAAACACTTAAACCTAAGCCAGTACCTTTACCAACTATTTTAGTTGTGAAAAAAGGATCGAATAGTTTATTTTTGATTTCTGTTGAAATTCCATAGCCGCTATCTTTAATTCCTATTTTGATGTAAATATCATCTATTTTTAATGTATATATAATAATTTGTTTCTTTTTATATGAATCATTTTTTTCGTCTAGCACAGCATCGATCGCATTACTTAAAATGTTCATAAAAACCTGATTTAGTTGTGCTGGATAACACTCAACTAAAGGTAAGTTTCCATAGTTTTTAATGACTTCAATTTCTGTCTGAAGTCTGTGATTTAAAATTAATAATGTATTGTCAATTCCTTCATGAATATCTACCTCTTTCATCTCAGCTTCATCTAATCGGGAAAAGTTCCGCAAACACAAGACAATTTCTCGGATACGCTCAGCGCCAACTTTCATAGAAGAAAGTATAAGAGGTAAATCTTTATTAATAAAATTTAAATCAATTTCTCGAATTTTCTCTTCAATTACCCAAATTGAATCTGGATAATTTTCCTGATATAAACTCACCAGACTAAATAAATCTTGAATATAGTCGGATATACATTGAATATTGCCATAAATAAAGTTAACAGGATTATTAATTTCATGAGCTATACCTGCTACCATTTGCCCAAGAGAAGACATTTTTTCGGTTTGAATTAATTGACCTTGGGTTTCTTTTAAGTCTTGCAGGGTTTTTTGAAGTTCTTGGGTTCGTTTTTCTACCCGTTGTTCTAAATTTTGACGAGCTAGTTCTAGTTCTTGAGTTCGTTCTTCTACCCTTTGCTCTAAACTTTGGCGAGCTAGTTGTAGTTCCTGAGTATAATCTCCCACCCATTCGACTAATTGATTCAGGGAAGCAGCTAATGTCCCAACTTCATCATTGCTTGTAATGTTAGCTCGGAGTTGAAAATTTGATTCTTGAGTAATTTTCCTAGCAACGTTAGTAACTAGTTGCAGAGGACGTGCAATTAATCTACTAGTATATAGCGCTAGTAGAACTGCGATCGCTGCTGATAATAGCATACTTCCAAAAATAACTTTAATTCGCAGTTTTTGAGCATTCTCAAAAGTAGCAATTGCTTGTTGTTTTTGAATTTCAGCATAGCCGATAATCGAAATTAATTCATCTGAGAGTTTCTCAAATTCAATAGAAACATTAACTTCTTTTTTGAAAAATATTAGTAGTTCTTCTTGTCCAGCTTTTGTCTTATTTATTAATAATTGATTTTTGTCAATCTGTCGCCAAAAATTTTTTATTATTTGAGTATAAATTTTGGTATTTTTTTGATAATAATTTAATAATTTTAGTAAATCTTGATTGCTAATTCTTGAATCATGAGTATGAGCTTTGATAAAAGTTTCTAGTTTAGATAACTGTTGATTAACTTGACTCATTTCGTCTACAAATCTATTTTTTTCAAATTCTAACCAAATAGAATTTTCCCAAACAGTAACTAATCTTTGGGGATGTAACCTAACTCTAGTTATTTTATTTTCTAAATCTTTCAAAAGAGATTGTTGTTCTTCAGATAAATTTAACTGTTGCTGGGCAAGTATTTCATAACGGTATGCAATTAATAAACCACTTATTGTGCCTATAAAAGTAATACTACCTGCCACAGTATAGCCATAACTAATCTTTCTAGCGATATTCCAATTATTACTTAAGTGAGTAAGTAAAATAAAAATTTTTGTAAAATAGCGTTTTGTAGCAGCTATCATTTATTTATAGACCATACTATTAAAGAAAATTTCCTTGTCCGATTTTTTGATAAACTTCTCGAATTATATTGTAATCAGTATCATTTGCTGTGATTAATTTACTCCCTTTATACTTTTGATTTGCTTTAGCGGTTACTAAACTTTGAATTAGTTTATCTTGATGCTTAATCATGCGCGATCGCATATCTTCTATAAAGCTAGATGGCAATTGATTACTAGCAACAAATACATCATTAGGAAGTAATTTGCTGGTAAATATTATAGAAAAATCTTTCTCAGATAAACCTTCAGATTCCAAAATGTTTTTGTATCTGTCAGATGCAGTGGCCCAGGCATCTACTTCACCTTTTTTTAAGGCTTGTACTCCTTTATCATCTAACATGACAGTTTTGAAGTCAGTTTGTGGATTTAATCCAGCATCCATTAATAGCTTTGTAGGAGCAATATGGCCAGAGGTTGAGCCAATTTTTCGCATGGCAATTGTTTTGCCTTTCAATTGAGATAACAATTTAATTTTGCTATCTGCACGAACTACAATAATCGAATGGTAGTTGATGCGCTCAATAGCAATTATTGGAATAGCCTTTGCTCTAGCATTTAAAATTAAGTATTCTGAAGGCCCTGCAAAGACAATATCTACTTCTCTGGATAATAGTGCTGGCGCTGCTGCTGTAGGATTTTCTACAGGAAAAAACTCAATTTTAACGCCTAATATTTCTTCTAATGTAGTCCGAAAAGGTCCAAAATCTCGTTGTAAATTTTCAATTCCCGCGACATCTGTAACTGCAAATTTTAAATTTTTTGGTGCAGTTACTGGCAATTGCTCTGAGTTATTATTAGTAGAGTTGATTCCCGTTGTGCAGCCAGCAGCAAATAGTAGCGAATACCAAAGCAAGTTCCGCCGTTTCATAGGTTTGAATTATATTACAAATGTAGAATTTCTTAGTTGTTAGTTAGTAATATACTTATGAAGTTTATTGGTTTATTGTATCGCTGGCTTCTGTAAAATTACGGAAATAAGTTTAAGAAAAAAGAATTCAGGATTCAGAATTTAGAATGAATTACAGCGGATTTCAATAATCTTGAAGTATCGTAGTTCTGACTTTCCGCACTTATCCCTTACTAATTGATTCTGATTACTAAATTCTGAATTCTGAATTCTGATTTTGAATTTTTAATTCCTCATTTTTTACAACTTCAAATTCCAAGCAGCAAAAGCTAAAGCACCCCAGCCAGCAAGAAAAGCTACGCCACCTAATGGTGTAATTGCTCCTAAAGACTTGACACCAGTTAAGCTAAGGGCATACAAACTTCCTGAGAAAATAGCAATACCAATGATAAATAACCATCCACTGGCTACGAGGGTGGGTTGGGGAAATTCGCTGCGACTAATTAGTAGTGCTACTAAAAAAAGTGCGAGAGCATGATACATTTGGTAACGAGCGCCAGTTTCAAAAATTTCTAGCGATCGCTCACTAATTTTCTCTCGCAATGCATGGGAAGCAAAAGCACCAGCAGCGACTGACAAACCGCCTAAAACAGCAGCTAAGCTCAAGAAAATTTGCGTCATTAGACCTAGCCGTAATTTGGTAAAGTAGTCATTAGTCATTGGTCATTAGTGAATAACAAATGACAAACGATGAAGGACAAAGAACAAATGACTAATGACAATTAGACATCAAAATGATATGATACAGCCCCTTCTTCATTCACTTTAAAATTTGCATTGAATTCTTTAGCTTTTTGATCTAAATATTGTCTGGCGTCTGCTGGGGGTAGTTGTGATTGCATAGCAAAGCCTAAAACAGTCACACGTCCATGATTTTCTTGTAGCATCTCATAAAAAAGAGCTTGCAAGCGATCGCTGCGTTGTTGATTAAGTGACTTTTTCTCTTGCCGACTTTGACGATACAATCCCAATGCTAACCATGCACCCAGTGTGAAGCTAGGGACACCAAAAATTAGACCACCAGCAACAGTATTATTATCTTGATAAGTAGGATTTGGCGCCGGAAAATCATAGGCATCTCTCACTGGTATGGACAGCTTACGTGTAGCAAATTTTTCTAGTGCTGCTGATGCTGATAGCGTTAAAAACATGAATCCGAGTGTCAGTAGCCAACCGGCAGCCAATTTTTCAGCAGTTTTCATAGTTCCACTTCAGATTTGAACTTTGCTAGAGATTCTAACCTGACTTTCTCAGAGGTTCCAGTATATCAATCTACTCCCTAAGACAGTTTTTTAGCGATCGCTTCCTTGATGATAAGTAGAAGGCAGGAGGCAGGAGGCAGAAGGCAGAAGGGAAAAGCCAGTGTCGATCGGGAGTTTTAAACTTTTGTATTTTACATTTAACTATGTCTACCTACTTATTTATTTATAAATAAAACTCGCTACCAAATTCGACATCTTCCAATCAATAGTTTGTTGTATGGCGGTGCGCTAGGCTCCAGCCATAACGCACCCTACTTAACTATTGTCGGTTTAGCTGCTATGATATTTACTTCATCCACGCGTAGCTTCAAGTAGGCGGGAAAAATAGAAGCGAGTTTTAGTCATCGCTTGACGTTGCACTGAAAAGCCGTTATTTTCCAAAATTTTCACCACATCAGCCTCGCGATGCAAATATGCACGAGTCGCTTTACTCGGCCCAGGAAAGAAACTGCCAATTTTCTTGAGTATAGTCAAAGCACAGGTCTTGGGGGCAAAACTGAGAATTATCCGCGACTGTGCTAAAGAACAGAGGTGAGAAATCATTTCATCCGCTTTTTCTTGGGGGTAGTGGATGAGGACATCCAAGCAAATAACAGTATGGTAACTACCACTCAACGATTCTAAATCTTGCACAGCAAAAGTAGGATTTTCAGTGTTTCCCAAGGTTTGCTTCGCTCTATCCTTGCCTTCTTCCACCATCTTTTCAGAAATATCGCTCGCGTACACCTTGGCACCATCTACCGCCAACGGGATGCTGAGACTACCCACACCACAGCCAGCATCGCAGATTGATAGTTGTGGCAAATTGTTATCAGCTTTTAACCAGTCGAGAACTGTATCCACCGTTTGCTGGTGTCCATTACGGATGTCCAGCTGAACTTTGTTGACTTCGCCATCGCCGTAAATCCGCCTCCAACGGTCAAACCCTGTGGAATTGAAATACTCGCGAACAATTGTTTTATCGTCGGCTGCGTTCATAAATTCTGATTTTTAGGGGTTCCCAATGCTTAAAATTATCATTGATAGGAACCCACAGGAGCGCTTTTCCAGATTTTTCTAGATCTAGCTGGCGCATAAGCAAATATTCTTATAGAAACTGGAGACGCGGGGACGCCAGGGCACAGAGAGCTTTGAATTATTAATTATTCAGTAATTAACCGAGCGTGATATTACAATATCACACGATTGATTATATTAGTTTATTTTGCTCTAAATTAACCAATTTAATGTTGTAATTCGAGCAATTATTGGCATTATTTTTACATTAAACTTACTCCCAAGCTCAGATTTTGAATTATCTTCAATAAAAACTTCTTTTTCTCTAAAATATAACTATTTATGCTTGTTGAAATATCTCTAATCTTCGCAATTTTAAAATCTATATATATTTCTGTCTACGGATCTCAAGAAACCCTTCTTAAGATAGAATTGCGATCGCAATGCAACATTTATGCTGTTAAAGATTTAATTGACGATCATCAAGAAAACTTAAGCCGACGGGAATTTTAAGTGAATTTTCGTATTTACAGAGTACACTTACAATTTAGGTTTATTTATTACAAATGCCAGAAAGCTCGCTAATAAACAGTCCTATCATTGCATTTACCATTCTCCTGATAGTAATCTTTACTATACCTCCTATATTTGAGCGTTTGCGACTCCCTGGCTTAGTGGGATTGTTGCTTGCAGGGATAATACTAGGACAAAATGGGCTAAAGTTGTTAAACCCAGAGTCTGAAACTATTAAACTGCTTTCGGATATCGGTAAACTTTATTTGATGTTCGTAGCAGGTTTAGAAATTGACTTAGAGCAGTTCAAGAAAACTAGAAATCGCTCAATTGGGTTTGGGGGACTCACATTCTTAGTTCCATTAATTGCAGGTATTATTGTCGGACGTTTATTCAATTTTAGTTGGAATTCTTCAGTATTAATTGGTTCTTTACTAGCTTCACATACTCTCTTGGCATATCCAATTGTGAGCCGTCTGGGTGTGGTAACAAATGAAGCTGTAACTGTGACAATTGGTGCCACAATTTTTACTGACACAGGTGCTTTACTGGTATTAGCAATTTGTGTGGGAATTCATGGAGGAGAATTTTCCGCCTTGAGTTTGGCAATGTTGTTAGGTGGGTTAGCAATTTACTCAGTTGTTGTTCTGTTTGGCTTTGATTGGGCAGGAAAAGAATTTTTTCGCCGTTCGGGAGATGAGCAAAGTAACCAGTTTTTGTTTATATTACTAGCATTATTTTTGGCATCTGTGGGAGCGCAGATAATTGGAGTTGAAAAAATTGTTGGTGCTTTTTTAGCAGGTTTAGCTGTCAATGATGTTCTGGGACGTAGCCCTGTCAAAGAAAAAATTGAATTTATCGGCAGTGTTTTGTTTATCCCTTGTTTCTTTGTAGACATGGGATTATTGATTAATATTCCGGCATTTATTAAAACTCTCAGTTCAGTTTGGCTGACTGTGGCAATTGTACTGGCTTTGATTGGCAGTAAATTTATCGCAGCATTCTTAGCTAAACTGTTGTACCGCTACAATACGGCGGAATTGCTAACGATGTGGTCATTGTCACTGCCACAGGTAGCAGCTACACTAGCAGCAACTTTAGTAGCTTATCAAAGTTTAAATCCTGCGGGGGAACGGCTAATCAATGAAGGTGTGTTAAACAGCGTGATTGTCCTCATGCTGGTGACTGCAATATTAGGCCCGGTAATCACAGCTAGAGTTGCTTCTTCATTACAGCTGCAAGAGACAGATTTTGAAACCGATAGTCTGGCTACTTGGTGGGGAGGTAATGAAGGAGAATTAGCAGAAAAGAAAGAAGATTCATTCACTGTTGTAGTGCCAATATACAACCCTCAAACTCAGCGCTATTTGATAGAAATGGCAGCACTGCTAGCTAGTCATGAATCTGGAAAAATTGTGCCATTAGCTATTACTAAAGCACATATCCAAATGGACGATCCGCAATTAGTAACAGGACTTGAACAAAGTAGGCAAAGATTGAATTTAGCTAGAGAAATCACTCAAGAATTTGATGTGGAAGTGTCACCAACAAATCGGATTGATGATGATATAGCTTTGGCAATTAGCCGCACTAGTCGAGAACAAAACGCTAATTTGGTGGTGATGGGTTGGTCGCGGACAACAGGTTTACGTGCCCGCTTATTTGGTAATGTAATTGATAGCGTCTTCTGGTCTTCTCATTGTCCGGTCGCAGTTACACGCCTTTTGAGCAGCCCCAAGACAATCCAAAAAATTCTTGTACCAGTTGGAGATTTAACTCGCCAAACCATAGGCGCTTTACGTTTTGCCCAGATTTTGGCTGATGTAAATCAGGCAGAAGTTGTATTGTTACACGTTTGCGATCGCAACGCACGCCCAAATCTAGTCGAAAAGTTTGTCTCTCAATTGTCTGATATCGCCTCTAAAAGCCAGTTACAGGTGAAAACGAATATTCAAACCATCAAAGGTGATGATGTCGCTAGAGCAGTAATTCGCCAAGCTCAAGCATTTGATTTAGTCGTGTTACGCTCCGTCCGTTATCGCACAGCCGGTGGACTAGCCGTTAGCCAAGTCACAACCCAGATGATTCAAGAATTGAAGTGTTCAATTGTCTTAGTTGGAGAACCTCATTCGTAATAAATTTGGGCATTGGGCATTGGGCATTGGTTATTCCCCCATTCCCTGGCGATCGCTTTTATTTTATTGTGAGAAATAATGGCGATCGCTTGACTTTTAACACGATATTTGAAAAGTCAAAATATATACTTGAAAGTTCTCTGTCCGTGGAAAGATGACAAAAATAAGATACACTTAATTCCAGTGAGGTTTTAGGTGTAACTAGATGCACAAAGGTTTTAAAAGTAAGCTGCCACTTCTTTTGACATTCTGCTTATTTACTAACTTTTTGCCTGCCTCTGATTCACTTTTATGTCCAGCTTTTGCCTCTGAAGAATACTATAAACTAGCCAGAAATTATGGCACAGATGGACGCACAGGAACCAGTGGGCGTTCGGGTAGAGATGGTTCTAGTGGTCAAAACCAGAATATTTTTGTCAATGGTTCACCTGTAAATCTTGAGTTGTCTGGGACAGATGGGGAAGATGGGGAAGATGGAGAACGTGGTTATCGGCCTAACTGTAGAAACCAACCCGATAATGTCAGCCACGACATAGATGCACCAGATGGCGGTAGTGGTGGTGATGGTGGTAAAGGAGGAGATGGGGGCAATGGTGGTTCGATAACAGTTTATTACACAAATTTGGCAGACTTGCGGAACATTTTTGTCCGCGCCACTGGCGGCGAAGGCGGACGCGGCGGTAGAGGTGCGAGTGGTACGACGGGTTGTAAATGTCGCCGACGGAAATGGGAAGTGCAAACTTGTGAAGGAACTCCCGGTACTCCGAATTACAAGTGTACTAACAAGGTTTATCGATGCAGTGATGGTAATGATGGGCGAGATGGTAGCGATGGTAGCGATGGTAGGGATGGAAGTTTCGGAACTTTGAGTATTGTCAACAGCAAGGAACCCTTGGCTGATGATAACCCGACTGTGAAATTAGCAATTTCAGAACTGACAAATAAACCATTTAAACTCTCGAAAAACAAATGGAATGTACGCCAGGGGGCAGTTTCTCTACTTGCACCTGGTTCCGCGATCGCCGATAATTATCGAGAGTTTGAACAGCGTTTAGAAGAAGCTTTTCAAATAGTCTGGCAAGAAAGACAACCCATCACTAGCTTTGCCAATGAAGCGGTAACAGTAAATTTAACTGACAGCAAACAAGTAGAAGTTACTTTTCCTGAGGATTTATGGGTTGATGGGAACAGCAAAAGTGAAGCTAACTTGACAACTTTTACTGTTAACCATGCCATTCCCAAGAAAGATGTCACGCGGTTAGCTGTAGCAGAATTCGCTGATGCAGGACAAAACCTGAATTTAAAAATAGTTGATTTGGCAGCAAAATCTGATGCCATTAATACTCAGTTTCGCGTCAAATTCCGCGCCAAAGATAGCTCCTATGGTTTTTCTGACTACAAAACTGAATATGAAGGGGATATTCCCGATGAATTTGTGACTCGTGACTATAACCGTTTTACTCTAGCTTTGGGTAAGCTGAAAATTGATAATGAAGCTTTACGTCCTGGTGTGAATGTTGAGATTGAAGTGATAGCAACTCGTTCTTTGGGAGAACGTTCTGCTAAACAAACTATTCGGTGGCAAGGTGTAGTCCGCAAGCCGAGAAGAGGGATTTAGTAGTTGTAATAGAGGCTTTTTATATCTGATTTTGTCATGGATTTGGCGTGTTATTCTTCCCAAGATATTTAGCTTTGAGTTCTTCTAATTCTTGGTCTATTTGACTTTTACTAGAAGGTTGAGGTGTTGAATTTGGTGGTTGGATTTTATTTTGTTGGGGTTTACCACCAACGAGGAATTGGGTTTTCATTTCCTCTAATTCTAGATCTATTTGACTAGGAGATTGGGCGACCAAAGGGGGTGTAGAATTAGGTGGGGGTTGTGGAATAGGTTTTACTGTGTTTGGTGGTGTAGCTGGTTGTGAGTGTTGATTTAAGTCTTTGAAAACAGCATCCACTGTTTGATAACGCCGCATTGGGATACTTTCTAGCATCTTGTTCAGAACGCGACTTAATGCATTACTAACAGGAGTTTTTAAATATTTCTGCCAAATCCAAGTATCGTTATTTGTATCATAAGAATCGAAAGGCGATCGCCTGGTTAATAAGTTAATACAAGTAGCACCCAAACTATAAATATCACTGGCAAAAACAGCCCTACCTCGCATTTGTTCCGGGGCGACATATTCGGGACTACCAATACTAGTGCCAGTTCTATTTAAGGCAGTGCCAGTAGCAGATTTAGAAGCACCAAAATCTACTAAAACTAATTTGCCATCAGCGCTACGTAAAATAATATTTTCCGGCTTAATATCGCGGTGAATCACTTGTCTAGCGTGACAAAATTTCAATACTGGTAATAAATCATTGAGTAATTGCCAGATTTGTGCTTCACTAAAAGCACCTTTATGTGCTAATTCTTGAGCTAAATTTTGCCCATCAATAAATTCTTGTACTAGATATTGGCGGTCTTCCTGAGTAAAATATGCTAATAGTTCTGGAATTTGTGGATGGTTGCCCAATTCATCTAACTGTACCGCTTCTTGGTTGAATAACTCCACCGCTTTTTGTACAGTATTAGTACCTTGAGCTTGGGGATAAAATTGCTTAATTACACAGCGCGGTTTTGATGGTTTATCTTCATCCACAGCTAAAAAAGTTCTGCCAAAACCACCTTGACCTATTGGTTTAATAGCACGGTATCGCTCTTTGAGAAGTAACTTAGAGCCGCAAGTCAAGCAAAACTTGACATTACCAGAATTTTCAGGCTTGGGACAACGGGGATTAAGGCAATAACTCATGGAGAATGGCGCCCAGAATCGTTCTTACTTATCTTTATTTTCCACTGTCCTCAGCAAAAGGGCATTTATATTCGCCAATTATCCAGCTTCAAGTTGTAGCCTAATGCTTGAATCCGCTGATAATGGGATAAATTGCCACTGACTAAAGTTAAGTTTTGTTGGATTGCAATAGCAGCAATAATAGCATCAGCAAGTCCTATCGGTTGTCCTGTGCGTTCCAAATCTGCATAAATGCGTCCCCCCAACTCAGCATCAGTCAGTTCAAGTGTTAATACCTGCGCCTCAATAATTTCAACAAAAAACTGCTGAATCTTATCTTCCCGTTGACGCTTATGCCAGCCTTTGACAATCTCTAAGACTGTGATAGTACAGATGGTGTAGTAACCAAAGTTAGTGTGATATGCAGAAGCCCTTCCTGCAACACGTTGATTAATTCCCTTAAGAATCTCAGAAAAAATATCGGTATCAATAAGTACTTTGTCCAAAGCGTTGATTTAGCGGGTGTGCTGCCCGATCTTTCATTACTTCTTCTAGCATCTCATCAACTGACTCAGGATCGTCAGCGAATAATCCTAATAAACGGTCTTTTGGTGGTTCAACCACTGGTAGCTGTTCAATTGCATAAGCAATCAATTGCGACAAGTCACAATGGTGGGACTTTGCCAAAGCGCGTGCTTTCTCAAGGGTTTTTTCGTCAATTTGCAATTCTATATTTTCCACGTCGCCTCCTGTGAAAGCATCTGTGCTAAGGCGATTCTAGCATTTTGGATGTGTGGTTAATAAAGGGGCGATCGCTTTACCTAACTAATATTCAGAGATTTCTTTAGCGCTTCTTGCACCAAAGTCAACATATCTGATGGCAAGATTCCTAATTGCCTTTCAAACACAGACTCATTAACAGTGGCAATTTTATCAGCCCTAATCAAAGATGTCTTTTTTAACCCTGTTTGTGAAAACTGAGGATGTGTATCCGAAATCAATACCCAAGTATCGCGCAAATCACCAGCAGGAATTTTTGAGAAAATACCCAAGATAATTAATTCTTGTTGATTAACTGCTAAAACAAGGGCTGGTCTAAGTTTGGTAGAAGTCAAATCGCTAAAAGGGAAACGGACTAACCAGATTTGTAATACTTTAGGATTAGTCATTGTAAATATCTTCTTCTGGGTCGTTCCACTCTTTAAATCCAGTTTCTGCCACTTGCATCATTGTTACTGTTTCGAGTCTTTCTTCAATTTCTGCAATGAGTTTTATGAGTTCTTCAATTGGTAGTTGAAAAATCACTGCTTTGATTTCTTCAATACTTGGAGTAACTGCCATCAATAATCACCTCTCTTGATTACACCAAACACTTTAATCGTTTTTATACACTATCATCATTTAATCACATCGCCAAAGCTTAATAGTTTCGTCATTACTACCACTCGCTAAAGTTTTACCATCTGGGCTAAATGCGACTGAAAGAACATAGTTTGAATGACCCTTTAGGGTAGTAATTTCCTTTTGGCTATTTACATTCCACAATTTAATTGTATTGTCCCAACTACCACTAGCTAAAATCTTGCCATCAGGACTAAAAGCTACAGAAACAACATAGTTTAAATGACCATTAAGAGTGGCAATCTCTCTTCTAGAGCTAACATCCCACAGTTTAATAGTTTTGTCACAACTGCTACTTGCTAAAATCTTGCCATCAGGACTAAAAGCAAGTGAATTAACCGTGCTTAAATGTCCCATTATAGTAAAAATCTCTTGTCGATTGTTAACATCCCATAGCTTAATAGCTTTGTCCTCACTGCCACTAGCTAAAGTACCACCGTCTGGGCTAAAAGTAATAAAATGAACACTGTTTGTATGGCCTTTAAGGGTAAAAATTTCGCGTCTTGTTTTAATAGCCCATAGTTTGATTGTGTTGTCCCAACTTCCACTAGTAATTTATGTAATCGCCAAAAAGCATTTAATGATGTGAAATGAATCAAATAAGCTTTAGTCTGCCTTTCATTCACCGGACACAATAAACAGTAAATTTTAAAATCTTTCCCTAATGTAGAAACCCAGTGCGGATAAACATAACTCACATTCAATGGTTCGGAATGCAATTTCCGCAAGGCTGGAAAAAATAATTGAGATATTGACCAAATTTTATCTATACTATCGCGGTAAAGTGCGTAGGCGTAGCCCGTCGTAGACATCGCCTGTTTCCAAACTACCACACTCACAGGCTTATTGATCACTTCACTACTAAGTGCAACTATATACCAGTGATTTGGGTTAATACCTAACTGGCGAACATCACTATTTTGTATGGTTTCAAAAACAGAGGTCATAAGTTTGCACATCCTTTTCGGCGTTAGGCTTGATTAATTAAATTAAAGTAATATTTTTGACAGTATTTATTTAGAAGCACCTGATTTGGTATGACTGATGACAAGACTATGACCTCAGGAAGCTCAAACTAACCGTGACAACAAGCTATAAAGTATGTGTAGATAAAACAGCGAGTATATTGAGAAAAAAATCTGTATGACAAGCTACCAAGAAACCATAACTAGTGACGAAGCCATCAATGAGTTAATCGCCGAGACAACGGGTATTAACCATCTGGAGGTAATTGAAAATGTCATCGACAGCTTAGAACAAGATGACAGTGCAATGGTTAGCCACACGCCAGAGGGTGGTCATCTCTGGAAATTTAAGTACGGAAGTGTGGAAGTATTTGTCCAACTCACTGGAAAAAGCGATGAAGACACCATAACCGTTTGGTCTACGGTGCTAGATTTACCTGCCAAAAATGAACCTAAGTTAATGCGGTATCTTTTGGAGTTAAACTGCTCTAGCACTTTTGAAGCGCGTTTCGGTATTATTGAAAATCGGGTGGTTGTGATATCCACACGCACCTTAGCGGAGTTGTCTCCCGGTGAAGTCTCTCGGCTAATCACCATTGTGGCAACGATCGCTGATGACAACGATGAAGCCTTACAATCTGAATTTGGCGCAGCCTAAGGAATTTTGGATTTTGGATTTTCTATTGAATAATTCAAAATCCCAAATTTCATATCAAGCTTCTCCCTGCGTCCCCCATCCCCGCGTCAGTCTAAACAATAGCCTCTACTGATTGAATCACACTCAGTAGCTGTTCAGGCGTATATGGCTTAGTTATATAAGCATCAGCACCTTGCTTCTTTGCCCACAAGCGGTGAATTTCCTGATTTTTACTGCTACAAATTACGATAGGTATTTTTGGATTAGTCGGATTTGTTTTCAGGAAGCGACATAATTCAAATCCACTCATCCCGGGCATTACAACATCAGTCACAATTGCATCCGGTTTTTCTTCTAAAACTAATTCTAGAGCTTCTTTAGCGCTAGTTGCTTCAATAACATTGTAACCTTTATCTCTCAGATAATAACTAATTAATTCCAATTCTTGTGGAGAATCTTCCACAACTAGAATAGTAGTCACCCAGGTAATACTCAAGCTTCAGTCTCCTGAAAAATATGTTAATCAAATTGATTTATTTTATCTATTAAAAAAATTAAACAATATGCTTAAAGATTACTTTTAATAAATCTCCTTGCGTAAAAGGCTTGGTTAAATAGCCTGATGCTCCAACTATTTTGGCTTTAGCTCTATCTATCAATCCTGATTTTGCTGACACCATAATCACAGGTGTATTTTTAAAATATGAGTGTTTCCGCAGCAAAGAGCAAAGTTCATATCCATCTAAATTAGGCATAGAAATATCCAAGAAAATTATGTCGGGTTTTGTGCGGATAATCTGCATCAAAGCTTTGAAAGAATCGCTGACTCCGACAACAGAAAAGGTTTGCTCATCTAAATAACTTTGAATAGTACTCAATACCGTAGGACTATCATCAATACAGAATATTTTGTAGACTTTTTTCTCAGCCAGAGGTTGTACAACTTGCTGATTCGTATTATCACTAGTATTTAAAATGTATGTTCCTGGTTTATTATCGTTGTGCTGACTGGGAAGCTTTTGTGTACTGTTGGTTTGAGGTTGTGGCTGATTTTTTCGCAAAAATTGCGAGGGTTGCACAGGAGAAACTGTTGATGTCTGGCTATTAACTCCTACCCTTACAGAAAAATGCTCTGTCTTGCTTCTAGGGGATTGACATCGTTCAACTAGTAAACGCAGATTCAGATGACAAAACTTTGGCATATCATCCAAAAAGCTTTCAGGAATAAATTCATAACTCCCCTGTTCTAAGCTCAAAAATGACTGCAAAACTTCTAGTGCTAATTCCTCTATCAAAATCGCTGCTTGAGAGGGACTAATATATTTTTGATTGACTAACCAGCAAATAGCTAAATAATCTGGGTTCGGTATTGCTTGATTTTCAATACCAGTTTCAAATATCGCCCGCAGTTGTTCGTGAATTCCGCGAGGAAGAGTAGAAATTTGCTGGCTCAAGCGTTGCAAATTTCTGTAAAGCGGCTCAAACATTTTCTCTGAGTAGCACGCATAAATCAGTTTACCCTGGTCTACATATATTGACCAAGAACCTGAAGTGCTAAATACTTGCAAACAACCAGTAACGGACTTACTTGTGATTTTTTTCAACAAAGATAAGGGTTGGAGTTTTTGGAAAAATCTGTATCTACTAATCGGAAGTGTCTTCATTGGGATGGCTCTGGAATAAAATTAATATTTGCACGCAAAATCGGTGAATTTCCTTTTCAGAATTCACAGCGACATTAATTAGAAGCACTGTTCAGATAAATATAGCGGTCACATTTTAGTTAGTACAGAGATTCCACACCCCCCAACTGATAATTCACCAATCTCTGCTAAGCTATATGCACGAATACAAATAAATCAACCCATATGCTATTGCCCAATAGCAAAATGACCCGACTGTTGTCAGGAAATAGTATTTCAAAAATCAGATTGACTTTCTGTATCTTTCGCTAATCTAGCCAATCTAACAGTAACTCAAGTGCGACGCACAGACCATTGGCTCTCGCCCATCAGTCGCAAAAATATCACTGTCATACGTATTTTACAGCTTAAAATTACAAGTAATAATTGATTAAAGAAGAACCTGAGTAACTGGCTTATAGTCACTTTTTTCAGAATTTGATTCTTGAGGAGAACTGCATTGATAAAAAGTATAGTTTCAAACTCAGCATTCAATCAATTCAATATCTTACTTAAATTTGTGATTGTAGAACTTCTGTGCATGGGCGACAACAAGGGTCAGGTGCGACCAAAGATGAGTTAGCTGATAATTGGCGCCATGATGGTGTGTAGTGAGATGTACAGGCGACTGACTCAGCACAAGGGAATCTCTTCATAAATACTGCAAACGGGTTCTAGTGTTGTGTGGGGAGAAGTAGTCACTGTGGATGATTTTGAGTGACACATTCAAGAACTGACAGCGAAGTTGTGGAGTTGTGGTACATACCTGAAAAATAATGATTTTTAGCTAGATGGTAGATTGCAAGTAACGTACTCACTAAAATTTAGGTTACTATAATTTTTCAAGAAAAATAGCAGAAATATATAAACTTGATGAGAAATAAGTAAAGAAAATATGAAAATTAATTAATAGCATTTTCCATCAAATTGTTATAAATATTTATTTGTGTGGATGTCCGGAGATGCTGAAAATGTATAGTAAAAGTTAATTTGTAGGTAAAAATTCAGAATTTGTAAAAAAACTGAAAATGAAAATTTTCATGTTTAAAATATCACAAATATCTACTATTTTTTCGATAAGCATGAAGTATAGGAAATAAATACAAATTCTAAGTATTAAGCATGATATTTGGAGCGCTAATTTTTCAAAAAGATATCTTGATACAGGCTAATAAGCGAGAGTAAAAGGCTTTTGTAGCTTGTTTTGCGATCTCCGCCATTCTCATTCTCAAACATCGTCTGAAAGCTAACGAAAAACGTCCGGCGATCGCAGTTTTCACGAACTAAGCTAATTTACCTGAAATCGAATGTTTTTCTGGTCAATTAAATCAAGTATTTATGAATATTTCAGCAAACGCTATTGAGTTATTAAAGGAATCGAACCACGGACATAATTTTGAGTAAATCAAGTGTAAATTTTTGCTTTGGTTTAAAGATAACTAGATATATCCGGGAATACTAAATCCAGAGATTTTGAGGATTTAACAGTATGATCAGTACTCTTGTGGATATTCCTGGATATCGCATAACTGAAGAACTCTACAATGGTTCCAGAACCGTAGTTTATCGAGGGAATCGAGAGACTGACTGCTTACCAGTAGTGATTAAACTACTGAAAAATCCTTATCCGGCTTTCAGCGAACTCTTGTCGTTTCGCAATCAGTACACCATAACTAAAAATCTCAACTCACCTCTGATTGTCCAAACTTATAGCCTCCAAGCGTATCAGAATGCTTATGCACTAGTGATGGAAGATTTTGGGGGAATTTCTCTCAAGGAATGGGGAGTAGGGAATAGGGAGTGGGGATTGGGGGAAAACTTACAATCCATACAAGAGTTTTTAGAAATAGCGATCGCACTATGCAATACCTTAGATATTCTCTATCGAGAACGCATTATTCATAAAGATATTAAACCCAGTAATATATTAATCAATCCCAAAACAAAACAAGTTAAATTAATTGACTTTAGTATTGCATCACTACTACCACGAGAAACTCAAACTCTTGTAAATCCCCATGTCTTGGAAGGGACGCTGGCTTATATTTCCCCAGAACAAACAGGGAGAATGAACCGAGGAATTGACTACCGGACTGATTTTTATTCAACCGGTGTGACTTTCTATGAATTACTCACAGGAGAATTACCCTTTCTATCAAACGATCCGATGGAATTAGTGCATTGTCACATTGCTAAACCAACACCGGATTTAAGGGAAAAGGCAAGAGAGATTCCCCAAGTACTCCGTGATATTGTCATGAAATTGATGGCGAAAAATGCTGAAGATAGATATCAGAGTGCATTGGGACTCAAATTTGATTTAGAAAAATGCTTGCATCAGCTACAAGTTGATGGTGAAATTAAAGGCTTTCAAATTGCGAGTAGGGATGTATGCGATCGCTTCATCATCCCCGATAAACTTTATGGCAGAGAAACCGAAGTATCAACCCTACTCCAAGCCTTTGATAGAGTTAGCCTTGGCGCAACAGAAATGATCCTGGTTGCTGGGTTTTCGGGGATTGGGAAAACAGCAGTTGTCAACGAAGTGCATAAGCCGATTGTGCGGCAACGCGGCTACTTCATCAAAGGTAAATACGACCAGTTTAACCGCAACATTCCCTTCAGTGCCTTTGTGCAAGCCTTCCGTGATTTAATGGGACAATTGTTAACAGAAAGTGATGCCCAGATTCAGCAATGGAAAAACAAAATATTAGATGCTGTTGGAGAAAATGGACAGGTAATCATTAAAGTAATACCAGAACTAGAAATAATTATTGGTCAACAACCACCTGCCATAGAGCTATCAGGAACGGCGGCACAAAATCGATTTAATTTATTGTTTAAAAGTTTTACTCAAGTCTTTGCCAGTGCTGAACATCCGTTAGTCATCTTTTTAGATGATTTGCAATGGGCAGATTCGGCATCACTGAATTTAATGCAGCTATTAATGGTTGATGCAGGTCATCTTTTTATCATTGGTGCATATCGTGATAACGAAGTCCAAACAACACATCCATTAATATTGACTTTGGATGAAATTACCAAATCACAAGCAACGATTAATACGATTACTTTAGCAGCATTGAGTCAAGTACAAATAAATAATTTAGTTGCTGATACACTAAAATGTATAGAAGATTTGGCATGGAATCTTTCTGTATTGATTTATCAGAAAACCAAAGGTAATCCGTTTTTTGCAACCCAATTTCTCAAAGCATTACATCAAGAAAATCTGATTCAATTTGATATTGAGTTAGGCTGTTGGCAATTTGACATTGCACAAGTGACTACTCAAGCAGTTACAGATGACGTTGTTGCCTTTATGGCATTGCAATTACGAAAACTACCGCCATCAACTCAACAGATATTGCAGTTAGGTGCTTGTATTGGCAATCAATTTGATTTAGAAACTTTAGCTATTGTTTCGGAACACTCACAAATTGAAACGGCTGCTAGTTTGTGGAAAGCATTACAAGAAGGGTTAATTTTACCAATTGGTGATGTTTATAAGTTTTATCAACAAGAGTCATTAGTCATTCGTCATTTGTCATTAGAAAAGAGCGAAAAAATGACCAATGACCAAGTACAAATGTCAGTTACATACAAATTTATACACGATCGCGTCCAGCAAGCTGCCTACTCTCTGATTCCTGACGACCAAAAGCAAGCCACTCATCTGAAAATTGGGCAATTGCTGTTGCAAAATACTGCACCGGAAGCTGTAGAACTCCATGTTTTTGATATTGTTAATCAGTTGAACAATGGAATTGCTCTGATAGAACAAATCGGCGATCGCTATGAGTTAGCTCAGTTGAATCTGATTGCTGGCAAGAAAGCAAAAGTTTCCACAGCTTATAAGGCAGCCATTAAATACTGCGCGATCGCTATGGAAATGCTTCCCGAAGATAGTTGGGAGACTGCCTACGACCTCACGTTTAAGCTTTATCAGGAATGTGCAGAGTGCCAATACATCACAGGGCGCTTTGACGAGGCAGAACAACTATTACATCGGGCATTACAGTACGTTCAGAATAAATTCGATCTAGCAGAGATTTATGGGCTGCAACTAGCCCTGAGATCCAATCAGGGAGAGAATCTACTCGCCGCTTATGAGGCTGCACTGAGTAGCTTGAGTGTGATGGGTATGAGCATTCCCGCAACCGACGAAGGTCAGCAAGCGCTAATTGCAACCACACTCCAGGAAATCCAGTTCAAACTGGCAACTGTGCAACCCGCAGATTTATCTGACTTACCTACGATGACCGATCCGGCGAGGAAGGTATGTATGTCAATTCTCCCCAATCTCTGGGGAGCTGCTTATGTCGGTGGTAATCAAGCGTTGACAATTCTGAGCATCCTTTTAATGGTTCATACTTCATTAACCTATGGCAATGCCGAAAGTTCGGGCTGTGCTTACTGTTTGTATGGGATGATGCTCACGATTCAGGGAAACTATCGAAGTGCTTATGAGTTCGCGACGTTGGGGCGAAAGCTCGATCGCCAATTCAATAGCATCAAGTTCATTCCCAAAACCAATAACGTTTTTGGTCATACAATCAATCCCTACAATAGACCACTGGTTGAAAACCTAGCAGTTTACCAACAATCTTTTCAGACCAGTTATGAAACAGGTGACATTGGGTTTGGTATCTGGGCAGTAATATGTCTCATTTGGACGATGCTGTTAAAGGGCGATTGTCTATCAGAAGTGTATGCCGAAACCGAGAAATACTTGGGCTATGTGCAACAAGTAAATAACGGGAATATGACGCATACATTTAACCTACAGCAGCAATTTCTTTTGCACCTGCAAGGTTTGTTGTCAGAACCCGATTTACTGGTCGATGGTGGCGATCGCCAAATTCTCTGCCTTGATGCTTGGCAAAAGAATAATTTTGAAGCTGGTATCAATTGGTATTGCTTCTTGAAACTCCAGCTATTGTACTTGTATAGTCGCTATACCGATGCTCTGGAAGTCGCTGCTATTGCTGAAAAAACCCTGGCTTCTAATCTTGGTCTGTTTCCCATCATTCTATTCCACTTCTATTACCCGCTGAGTTTAGCCGCGCTTTATCCACAAGCAACACCAGAGAATCAACAGCACTACTGGAATGTAATGCAGCAGCACCGGCAGCTGCTAGAAACTTGGACGCAGACCTGTCCAGAGAACTTTTTGCATCAATCGCTGTTGCTGGCGGCTGAAATGGCAAGAGTTTCTGGTAACTACGCAGATGCGATCGCCTGTTACGATGGCGCCATTACCGCAGCTAAAGAAAATCACTTTACCCAAATTGAAGCACTCGCCAACGAACTAGCAGCCAAGTTTTACCTGGAATGGGGTAAGGATCGGATTGCTCAGGAGTATATGACTCAAGCCTACTATGCCTATGCTCGCTGGGGTGCAAAAGCCAAAGTCGCCGACTTAGAAAGACGCTATCCCCAATTACTTGCGCCCATATTACAGCAAATCCGTTCTCCCCTTTCCATTAAAGAAACCATCTTTGCATTAGGGAGTGTTACATCCACTAGTTCCCCCACATCTAATAGCAGTGTCTCAGATAACCTTGATTTAGCTGCCATTTTCAAAGCTTCCCACACTATCTCCGGTGAAATCGAACTCGAAAAACTGCTTTCATCGTTACTTTCTATCGTCATCGAAAATGCAGGAGCCGATAAGTGTGTGTTAATGCTGTTGCGAGACGAACGCTTGCTAATTAAAGGGTCGATTACTGAAGGAACACAGCCCGTCGTGTTACAGCGCCTTCCGGTTGAACAGAGCCAGGAAATTCCCCTGAAGCTGATTTACAAAGTTAAGCACAACAAACAGACTATTGTCTTGGTGGATGCGACAGCAGATCCAACCTTAGCCAATGACCCGTATATTGTTCGTCAACAGCCCAAGAGTATCTTGTGTAGTCCCATTTTGCATCAAGGCAAGTTGATGGGCATTTTATATCTAGAAAATAATTTAGCAACAGGAGCGTTCACTAGCGATCGCATCGAACTCCTGAATCTACTTTGTGCCCAAGCCGCAATTTCCCTAGAAAATGCCCGACTTTATGAACGTTCTCAGGAATATGCCCAAAAGTTAGAGCGATCGTTTGATGAGTTAAGTGCGAGTAACTCTCGCTTTGAGAAACTTGTAGATAATGTTCCTGGGGTTGTTTATCAGTACCAGATATCTGCTGATGGTGCAATGTCTCTAACCTATATGAGTAGGGAATGTTATCAACTATACGAAATCACAGCCGAACAAGCGATCGCTAATGTGCAGTTGCTCTTGGAAAGAATACATCCAGATGATGCCGCAACTTATCAGCAGTCTGTTACTAACTCAATGCAAACCCTAACCCCTTTTGAGTGGTCAGGCCGAATTATTACACTATCTGGGATTGTTAAATGGATTCACGCCCAAGCTCGAATAGAACAAAAAGCCGATGGAACTGTAGTTTGGGATGGATTGTTGTTGGATATTAGCGGAGGTAAACAAGCAGAGGAACAACTGCGAGCATCCCAGCAAAGACTCCAGCTATTAGTTCAACAAACTCCATTAGCAGTTGTAGAGTGGGATACCAATTTTCAGGTTACTGACTGGAACCCGGCAGCAGAAAGGATATTTGGCTACACAAAAGAGGAGGCTTTGGGTCGTCAATTCCAATTCATCGTTCCTCAAACGATTCAAGTACAAATAAAGCAAGTTGCCGCCGATATTTTATCGCAGCAGGGTGGCAATTACAGTGTCAATGAAAATATCACAAAGGATGGCAAAACTATTATTTGCGCTTGGTATAATAATCCACTTGTGAATGTGGATGGCGAGTTAATTGGAGTTGCTTCCCTAGCAGATGATATTACCGTTCGCAAAGTTGCTCAAGTCCAACTTCAACAAAAAGCACAAGAGCTAGAAACTGCTTTACAAAACCTGCAACAAGCCCAATTACAAATGATCCAAAGTGAGAAGATGTCTGCTTTGGGTAACTTAGTTGCTGGTGTCGCTCACGAAATGAATAATCCTTTAGGTTTTATTGCTGCCAGTATTAAACAAGCTAAACCTACTTTGGCTGATATTGTTGAACACTTGAAACTCTATCAAGAAAGTTTACCTAACAAAAGTGAAGAAATTCTTGAACACGAATCAGAAATTGACTTGGAATATAGCTTAGAAGACTTGCCCAAAATGCTTGATTCCATGACTATGGCATGTGATAGGCTCAAAAATATCAGCACCAGTTTACGCACTTTCTCTCGTGCCGATCGCGATTACAAAGTGCCGTTTAATATTCACGAAGGCATTGATAGCACTATTCTCATTCTCAAGCATCGTCTGAAAGCTAACGAACAACGTCCCGCTATTGAAGTTATCACAAACTACGGTAATTTACCTCGACTTGAATGTTTTCCTGGGCAATTAAATCAGGTATTTATGAATATTCTCGCAAATGCTATTGATGCATTAGAGGAATCTAATGACGGACGCAATTTTGAGGAAGTTAAAGCCAATCCTAACTGTATTAAAATTACAACTTCAGTGGAAAACAATCTAGTCAAAATTGCCATTGCTGATAATGCTAAAGGGATCAGTGAATCAGTCAAACATAAAATATTCGACCATTTATTTACTACAAAAGCTGTTGGTAAAGGCACAGGATTAGGATTAGCGATCGCTCGGCAAATTGTTGAATCAACTCACGCTGGTAAATTAAGTTGTAACTCTGTTCTGGGTAAAGGCACAGAATTTATTATTGAAATTCCGCTGTAATTTTTGGCTTGGGTTTTTAGTCAGCATTTTGCCATCTAGCAAAAAGACGCAAAGAAACTCTTTGCGTCTTTGAGATGATATTTAAAAGTGGACATTCTCAGCGTTATACTCCACTATTTACTGAAACCTACTCGCGCCAGAACCAGCTTAAAAGTACGCCACCTGCTATCAGCTTAATTACTTCCAGTAGCCAATAACCACCGTGTAGTAAATTCATTGTTGATGGAATAGCAGCAGCAGCTTCAAATAGATTGAGTTGAATTCCGATCGCGCACATTTGCGGAGTCAAGAAATATGTGTCAAGCAGAGCTACACTCAACAGCAGTACAGATATAACGACGCTGCTAATACCCCTTTGAAATTGGGTTTTGCTTAAAACCAGTGCTCCCGTCAATACTACAGCAGCAGATAATAATTCCATGCGATTAAAGTTCCAAAAAATCGCATAGCCCGCTGTAGTAAAACCAGCTTGGTTCATCATGCCAGAAACATAAAGGCTAGGCATAATTACCCAATCTAAAACTAGACTTGCGCTCAGCCAAAAGCCCAAAGTCAATACGATCGCGGTTTGCCAAATTGGCCGTTTGAATGCAACGTTAGAAATAGCAGTCATAAAATAATTGCGTGTGTTGTATTTCTTAGTTTGTAACTTGATCACCAGTTTGACAAGAAATATCAACTAAGCTTTACATTGATTGGGAATATCAAGGGCGATCGCTCTTAATTCTTCGTTAAATCCCAAGTTTTTTTAAAGATAATTAAGAAATATTAAAAAGCTTTAAAAAGTAATTTTAACTCTCAGAAACACTCAATTTTTGTGTAGGAATTCGACAAGTAAGGGCGTACAGCTGTACGCTCCTACCTATTTTTCCAGAAACGTCCAGACTCCTTCATCCCAATCTGACTCTGTTGGGGGTGCTTGTAACCAATGCTGACAACGTAACAGATGCAACATAGCAGCTTTGTCTTGGTTATCAGCTGCTAAAACTAGGGCAAATTCAGCTCTGGCACGGTTAAAATCGCGTTTGAGGTAATATTCGCGTCCTTTATGATAATGCTCAATCACTTGTAGTTTTTCGCTATTAATGGGATTGGAACGCAAACCCACTAATTCATATATGGATACCGGCTCATTTCTGCCTTTGACGCGAATGTAATCTAGTTCTCTGGCCCAAATATTTTCTTGGCATGGTTTAAAAGTGTTATGGCTAATAATAATATCGCAACCATACTGTTTACTAACACTTTCCAGTCGAGAGCCGAGATTAACACCATCCCCAATGGCTGTGAATTCCATTCGCTTACTAGAGCCGATATTTCCACTAATCACCGTATCGGAATTAATGCCAATACCAATGTTGATTCTGGGCTTATTAAGTGAATGGCGACGCTGATTAAAATCATGCAAGCGTTGGCGCATTTCTAAAGATGTTTGCACCGCCATCCAAGCGTGTTCTTGTAAAGGTAAAGGAGAACCAAAAACAGCCATAATGGCATCGCCGATGTATTTATCAAGAGTACCTTTATGTTTAAAAACTGCCTCCACCATTGATTCAAAATATTCATTGAGCATACTCACCACTTCTTCTGCTTCCAAGTTTTCCGTCAAAGTGGTGTAGCCGCGAATATCCGAAAATAAAATTGAAACTTCTTTGCGATCGCCTCCTAGTTTAGCGTCATCCAACTTCAGCAATTCTTCTGCTAATTCTTGGGTCATGTAGCGGTACATGGTACTTTTGAGCCGCTTTTCATCACTGATATCTTCCATCACCACCAACGCCCCACGGACTTGCTCGTGGTCGCTGGCATCAGCAATTGTATTAATCGATAAATTAATACTATGCTGTTCTGTACCAGCACTTAAAAGAGTGCGATCGGGGTAATATTGTTGGCGGCGTTTCGAGTCAGCTCCGTGTAAAGCATCCTGACACCACTTGCTAAAGTCGCTTTCTTTAATGGCGATGACATCATTAACTGATTTACCTTCTAAACGGTCGTCTGCTTCCAGCCCCAGCAAACGTTTAGCGCTTTCATTGGCGGCGATAATTAATCCAGATTTATCAGTAGAAACTACTCCATTGGAAAGACTGCGGAGAATGTCTCGTTGCATTTGTTCTTGTTGCTTGACTGTGGCAAACAACTGGGCATTATGTAGGGCTACTCCCGCTTGAATATTAAAAGCTTCCATGAACTCTTCATCGTTGCGGTCAAAACTAGCTTGGAAGCATTCGGGAGCTTTCGGCCAAGAAGCGGGATCATAAGCCGGAAAATCCCCAGATTTCTTTTTATTTACTAACTGGGTAACACCGATTAATTCTTGGTCGGCGTTAAATACTGGCATACAAAGTAAACTACAGGTGCGATAGCCATTTTGCTGGTCGAGTTGTTTGGCTGTTTCCGAGTCGGGATCGTCGTATAAATCAAAGGCAATATTTAGCTTTTTCCCAGATGCGCCTACTATCCCAGCAAAGCCTTTACCGATGGGGACGCGTAACTCCTTGGTTGAACCATCGTCCTGGGTGATTTTCGTCCACAATTCATGACGATCGCGGTCTATTAACCACAGTGTACTGCGATCGGCATTCATTAATTCCTTGGCTTCATCCATTACCCGTTTGAGGGTATCTTCTAAATCGAGACTGCTTTGAGAAAGGGACTTAATTGCTTTCATCAACGCCGCCACTGCTCTTTGTTTTTGGGTAGCTACATAAAAAGAGCGTGAGGACTCTAAAATCAGCCGAATCGAAGGGGCAAATTCTTGAAATAATTGTTCGTCGGCGCAGATAAAACCGTTGGTATCAATGCGCTCTGCCAGTGGAGCATTGGAATTACTACCAGATTTTAATTTATTCAGTAATTGTACTACTGCGACTAATTGCCCATGTTCATTTAATAACGGCAAAGCCAGCATTGTGTAAGTGCGATAGCCAGTTCTTTTTTCTTGTGCTTGGGCAAAATGCGATCGCGGATCGTCATAAAAATCAAAGGGAATATTGATAACTTGCTTGAAAGTAGCGACCTCACCACCGATACCTTTATTGGCGGGGATGCGAATTTCTAAGGAGCGATCGCCCTCTCCCTCAGCCACAATTGACCAGAGTTCTTGTTTTTCCTCATCCAATAAAAATATCGTCGTCCGGTCTGCCCCCAGTAATTCCCCGGTTTTTAAGGTAATCGAATGCAACATTTCTTGCAAGATAGTTTCAAAACCCTGAGAATCGAGCATCGATAGGGTTTGATGAACAATCTGTAATTTTTGCTCAACATCCTTAACAACCTGTTTAAAAGTATCTTGAGTCAAGGGAGCAAGAAACGTAGAAAAAGTTCCTTGTCTTGTGGCAAGAGCACCCACAGGAGCAGAATTTGATTGAAATTCGCCGTTTTCTTGGTTGTGAACACCAATAATCACATCGGTGGTCTCCCCACAACTTCCTTGATACACTGACATAATTAGTATTAGATATAACAGGATGAGATGTTAGATTTAACAATGCAATTAAATTTATGTAAGAGGTGCTAAAAGCAACATTTCATATTATCCATAGTTTAATCGCTTGTTCAGCCAGCGTCATCCCGTCAAGCAAGGGCATGGGGCATTGGGAGGTGTGGGAGGTGTGGGAAGAAATCTTTCCCCCCACACTCCCCCTGCCTCCCCTGCTCCCTCTGCTCCCTCATCTCCCCACTCCCTACTCCCCACTACGAGGATGAGCATTTTCAATATGCTCAATTAAGCTTTCAGCCATTTCAACAGCGACGATAATCAATTGTTGTTCCATTTTTCCATAGCCTCCCTCGTCGCTGACTTGAGCATAAATGTGGGGGTTGGATAGCATTGCAGCTAGCAGTTGCGATGCAGTTTGTTTCAATTCATAGACTTGTAGGTTCACACCTCTACTCCCTCCAGTCCAATGGCGGTTCAATTACAGTCTGCTGGGATTTGCCAGCACGCACTCCTGGTTTATCAACAATTTTTACTGTGCTTGCTTGCAGTCCTTCTTCACCTTGCTCTACACAAAAATGGACACCAGTACCAATTTCTAACCGTTGAAACTCGTTATGTAGCACACTATTACAGTGGAAGTAAATTTCCTGTCCATCGAAGGTTTTAAGGAAGCCATAGCCCCGATCGCGAAATAATTTGGTGACAAATGCCCTTGTATCCTGGGCTGCTTCATTGCTCAAATTCTTATTACTGTGATGTTGGCGCTGGGTGAGTTTGACAAGTTGCCCACAAGCCGCATCAAAGGCATCTCTAATTACCACATCTAGTGGCTGATAGTGCTTCCCCTCGTCGGGATTACTTTCTGCTACTAGTTCGTGGCCAGGAGGTACGGTGATATCAATTCTAACTCTATAAGGAGAACCACTGCGGGGGCGATCGTGTATCTTTTCAATTGCGATGTGGCAACTATTTATGTAATTGCAAATATGTTCTAGCTTGGCAATTTTTTGATTGATTAAAGCAGCGATCGCATCAGTTTTCTCTAGATTGCGATAGGTAATTTCTGGTGTAACTTTCATTTGAAAATTGGGAATCAGGAACTGGGAAGCGGAGGGGCAAAGGGGAGAATAATAACTCCTTAGTCAACACTCCCCTCAGCCAGTAAATAATGGTTGACCATTCGCGGCTTTTATGAGTAATTCTCGGACTTCTTCATCTGTAGTCTGAGGAAAGTTTTCGTACCAAAGACCAACGCTGTAGAAAGGGTTGGGTGTGGAGACGCAAGCGATTTGGTCTACTTCGGATTCTAACTGTTGACAAGTTTCACGCGCGGCTACGGGCACAGCAATTACAATTGCAGCTGGTTGTTGTTTTCGCACAGCCACAGTAGCAGCCCACATACTTGCACCTGTAGCTAAACCATCATCTACCAAAATAACCACGCGTCCGCGTAAGTCTCTTAAGGGGCGCTCACCTCGATAAAGCTGTTCCCGTCGCTCTAACTCTCGTTCTTCTTGCACTGCCACCCTAGCAATTACTTCGTCGGAGATGTTCACCGAGTTGATAATGTGTTTGTTGAGTATCCGCACACCACCAGAAGCGATCGCTCCCATTGCTAGTTCTTCTTGATCGGGTACACCCAATTTACGTACCACCAAAATATCTAAGGGAGCATTTAAGGCTTTAGCAACCTCAAAGGCAACGGGTACGCCACCCCTTGGTAACCCTAAAACTACAACATCTGAGCGATTAGCATAGGCAGCTAACTCTTTAGCTAAAAGTTGACCTGCAAACCTCCTATCTTTGAATAGCATGGTGTAACACCCCTTATGAATTTACAAAAATTTCAAGTAGTTATACGCATTCGTCCTTCGCTACCTGCCTCAAACAACGGATCGAATTCTGATGGCAATTGAGAGCGAATATCATCGATCTCGCCTCTGCTAATCGCTTCACTCAATACCTCAATAACCACACGGGCATGATGAACAGCGTCTGGAAGCTCTACACTTTCTCTTTGACTGACTCGCTCAAAAAATTCATTAATAGAGAAACGTTCTCCAGCACCTGCATATTCATGTCGCATATATTCTGCAATCCCTCTTGGCAGTTGAGCAGCGGCATTGAAAGGCTCTCCTCCAGCTAACCGTTCCGCTAGCGTCTCCAGAGTCGCGCGGGTTGCGAGTTCCGCATCACCACGTGAACTGAGACGGGCACGATTTTGCACCTGTCCAATAAACTCATCGTGTTGCATTTTCCCTCCAGATCGTGCATGACTTGTTATAGTCTGACCTTCTGAGCCGATCTTAGAAAGCTAAAAATGCCGTGTCCTCTGACTAACGGGGCGACATCTTCAATCTACAGTTCTATCAAACGGATGACTCACACTACATTTCTCAAAATCTTGGCAACTAGGAGCAGCTAGCTGTGAGCCTTTAGCTGTGTATGGGTATCAGATTCCGTGAAATACTATAAACCAAGGGAGGAAGATTTTTCTATTTGAATAAGCTACAAATTAAGGGGCACAGCTAGCTATGCCCCTGGTCAATTGCTATCAATTTTCTCCCACTTGCCAATGTTGATTATTAGATTTATTCTGAGTATATATTTTAACTAAATCTTCAATATAACTTACTTAATAACTCCTAGATCCGAAAATTTATAGAGGATAGAGTAATCATGGAACTGCTAATTTTAGGCTTTTCCCGTTTTATTTAATCAAATATTGATGTTTTCTTCACATTATCCCTGAATTATAAATTTGCGAAAATTCACAATATTCTTATTATTTGAAGCAAGTATAAAATTATGTTAAAATTCGTTTGATAAATATCATCCTAATTATGCTTTAACACTTTTGAGTCAAAATCAATAGGGTAGAATAACTGAATAACGATCAGCTATTTTTAATATCAAAGCAGGATTTTTAGAAATGATCGGCTTAACTAATTCGGAAAACACTACAGTTAGCAGCACAGCAGCCACTAAGAGGCTGGCAAGAGCAATGATGGTTTCTGCTGGAGAGTTTTCACTGATTTTAGCGTGTTGTAACTGTGTTGAAAGACAACAGCAAGTCCTGAATTTGTTAACAGAATTTTCATCAGCAGACATCCCGGAAATCCTGCTTACACCTGCCGCTGATACGTTGTACACGCCTATTGCCAATACAATTGGTGCTACTCAACCCGAAGCTTTGATAGTACGGGGCTTAGAATCTGTAGTGGCAATTAATCAACTAATCATCAGTACCAACATCATGCGAGATGAGTTTCGCAAACAGTTTAAGTTTCCCTTGGTGTTGTGGGTTAATGACGAAATTCTTTGCAAGCTAGTCTGGTTAGCACCCGATTTCAAAGATTGGGCATCTACTACTATTAGATTTGATGTACCTAATAATCAGTTAGTTCAACCTGAACAACAAGCGATTAGAGCCTAACCTTTTTGAGAAACATAGGGAGTAGAGAGGCGATTAATTACCTCTGTACGGGAATAATGAGTGGGAGTTGGTTACTGCCCTTGGGCTGCTCTCGAAAAATAGAAATGTTTCTTTACATTCAGAGGCAATGCGATCGCATCCGACTAACGTCAAGTCGTGTTTGAGAAACCTATACGCCCGTCAGAAAGCTTAAGGCAGGGTAAAGTTCAGGAACAAAGAATCATTACATTAGCGTCTGTGTCTTTATATCTGCCTCAAAAGACAAAAATTAAGCTAATCCCAACTAGTGAAGTTCTGGGAATATACAGTTTTTTGTCCTGAGTCACAGGATATTATTTATTAGTTTTATAACTATTGACTAATAGCAGTATATTAGTATGAAGATCATGGTGAAAACTTGTTTTAGCACGAATCAAGCACGAATTTTTACGGCTTTGCTTTTGACTGGTATTTTATCTGTTACCAGCGGTTTAACACTCATCAAAGGCGCCACAGCGGGTTCTGCAAATTTCTCACTAGAAACGAGTAATGAGGTTTCTAAAGACAATATTAAATCAAATCGCTTGCCGCGTCCAGTAGCTAACGCGGTACTGCAAGATTTAGCTCGCAGACAGGGAATTTCGACTAGAGAACTGAAAATTACTAACTATAGTCAACAGACTTGGGGTAATGGTTGTTTGGGATTACCTCAACCGGATGAAGGCTGCACCGAAGCGTTAGTTACTGGTTGGCGGGTTGTGGTATCTAATGGCAAACAAAATTGGATTTATCATACTACTAACGATGGGCGATCGCTACGTTTAGCCTCGCCAAATACTCCTTCAGATAAATTACCCACATCTGTAAAAAATGCTGTTTTGCAGGTAGCATCTAGACGTTTGCAACAGCTGATTTCTCAGCTAACGATTGTTGAGTCTCAACAGCAAACTTGGAAAAATGGCTGTTTAGAATTAGCTAGTGCTGATGAATTCTGTACCCAAGCCTTGGTACCAGGCTGGCGGGTAGTTGTTGGTGGACGGGAACAAACTTTGGTTTATCATACAAATCAAACAGGTTCGATAGTTAGGCTGAATGAAAAGGCTAACCAAAGTACACTGACACCTGTGCAAATTCCAGTCAGCGACTTACCACCACCCTTGGATCGAGATGTAGTATTTCGGCAAATCTCCAGTGGGGGTTTTGCTGGTAGAACTTACGAGACTATTTTACTCAAAAATGGGCAATTGATTCGCGTGCGGATTGGTGATGCGAATGATTCTGAACGTAGTGTTCGCCGTGTTTCTGTACAACAGGTGCGACAATTTTTGCGATCGCTAGAACGCTATAAATTTACTCAATTCCGCAATCTCAGTTATCCAGCACCAAGCGGTGCTGCTGACTTTATCACCTACACTTTCACAAGCCAAAAAAATACAGTTCAGTACAACGATATTTCTCAAAATAATCTGCCAAGCAATTTACAACTAGTAGTTAAAGCTTGGAATCAGATTACAGCTAGCGCTCAATAATGGCGACTCTTTACTGGGGAGATGGGGAGATGGGGAACAGGGGAAAAGGTTAAAGGTTAAAGGGAAAAGGAATAAATTTAATCTTTCCCCTTTTCCCCTTACCCCTTTCCCTTTTCCCATGCCCCCTTGTCCTCTTCTCATACCCCATGCCCAATGCCTCATATTGGACATACAATCGAAACGATAATTCGATCGCACTTGTGGTAGATGATGAAAAAACTTGTAAAGTGGTGTGTTGGGTTTTGGAATATTCGCCAAGGTAGAAAGTCAGCGTTATTTCTCCTGATGGCTACCTTAAGCGTGGTAGCTACGGTGATGTTATCGTTGCCGTTAAACGCTCAAACTATTCCTCAGAAATTACCGACGCATGAGTTAAGGGGAGTTTGGTTAACGAATATTGATAGTGATGTGTTATTTGAGCGCGATCGCCTTAAGGGATCTTTACAACGCCTGAGTGAACTCAATTTTAACACCGTATACCCGGCGGTTTGGAATTGGGGGTATACATTGTATCCTAGCAAAGTTGCAGCGAAAGTAATTGGACGAGCGATCGATCCCACACCAGGACTGCGAGGGCGAGATATGCTCAAAGAAATTGTGGATGTGGGACACCAAAAAAGGTTAACAGTCATTCCCTGGTTTGAATTTGGCTTTATGGCACCAGCGGATTCCCTACTGGCTAAAAATCATCTCCAATGGCTGACTAGTCGCAGTGATGGGACGCGGATTGTCAAAGAAGGCACACATAATCGGGTTTGGTTAAATCCTTTTCGCCCAGAAGTGCAACAATTCATCCAAGATTTAATCGTTGAAATTGTTAGAAATTATGATATCGATGGCATTCAATTTGATGACCATTTTGGTTTACCTTCAGAATTAGGATACGATGCTTATACAGTGGCACTTTATAAAAAAGAACACCGTGGTAAAGCTCCGTCTAAAAATTCTAAAGATCCAGAATGGGTACGTTGGAGAGCTAACAAAATCACCGACTTTATGAAGCGGGTATTTATAGCAATCAAAGCTACTAAAAAAGATTGTATCGTTTCTGTTGCACCCAATCCTCAGCGTTTTTCTTACGAATACTTTTTAGCAGACTGGCAGAAGTGGGAACGGATGGGAATTGTTGAAGATTTGGTTTTACAAATTTATCGGGATGATTTGAATGTTTTTGTGAGTGAATTAGAATATCCAGAAGTGAAAGCTGCAAAGAGTCATATTCCGGTGAGTATCGGCATTTTAGCTGGATTAAAAAATAGATCTATACCCATGCAACAAATTCAGACACAAGTGCAAAAAGTACGCGATCGCAACTTTGCTGGAGTCTCTTTCTTTTTCTATGAAACTCTCTGGAACATGAGCAAAGAAAAGCCCCTAGATCGTCAAACCAGTTTCCAGAAAATTTTCCCCACACCAACGACTTATCCGAATATACTTGCAGATTGGAAACCATAAAGTTAATTTTTATCAGAATCTGTCGGTGAACATATCGCTTAATTTAGGTGAGGTTCATCGACAATTACTTAAGAATTTTTCATGTGTTTTTAACTAGCTTGCTGTCCAAACCGTCTTTGTAATTCAGCCTCTGCTTCCTCAATTGTCATTGGCAATTGATTTGGAGATTGGGCACGTCTCCTATCTATGTAGATATGGAATGCTTCATCATCATTGCGATGCTCCAAAATATAAGCTTTTAGCTGCTCTAAAGGCATTTGTTGAAAGTTAGGTTTTGTCATAACCAAAGAATTTTTCCAGTCGGTGTGATCTCAACTTCTATTGAATTATTGGCCAAAATATAAACATTTCTGGTGCGCTCGTCCAATCTCACAAGGTCTATTTGTTTATAAACCCTGGTAAGTTGAGCGCACACTCGAATTGCGGATATTGCTTGTTTGGGTGTAGGCTCCATAAGCACTATCCTATTCCCAAGCGTCCAGCCAAGCCAGGAGTCAGAGGTAAAAGAGTAGTAATCATCAAGAATAGAGCCAAAAGACCCAAAGCGGCTCTAGCATCGTCGGGTTCAGTGATTTCATTCAAGCTGGGGCGTTCTAAATCTCGTTGCAAGAAGAAAATCACGAACGCCCAGTACATAGCCAGAACATTACCGAGAGACACTAGCACCAGTAAAATTAAAGTTGCTACAGTTGCTCGTCCTGCGGTTTTGCGTCCATAAATCGCCTGGACAATACGGCCGCCATCTAGTTGTCCTGCGGGCATTAAGTTCAAAGCGGTAATTACTAACCCTAGCCAACCAATCACCACTAAGGGATGAACGCTTACCAAAGACGACTGCAAGGCGGAACCAAGGACAACTCGCGCCAAGCTTCCCACCAAAATTGACCCTTGGAAAAACTGATTTGGCAATTGAAATAAGCTACCAGGGTGGGAAAGCAGCAAGCCAGTAATCAGCATTACCAAAGAAACGATACCACCTGCGGCTGGCCCTGCCAAGGCGATATCAAATAATACTTTGCGGTTGGGTAATAAAGATTCAAAGCGGGTAATTGCACCAAAGGAACCAATTTGCACAGCAGGTAGAAAAAACGGCCAGCTCAGGCGGATTTGGTGACGGCGAGCAAGTACCCAATGACCGATTTCGTGAGCTACTAGAATCGCAAATATGCCGGCAGCTATGGGCAAAGCTTCTGTGAACCTTGCAGGACTAGTAAAGAAATCAAAATTCAGCAGTAATCCCGCAGCTTCTAAATTTGTGGCTATGGTGGCTACCAAGAGAATACCTGCAAAAGCTTTTTGCGATAACTGCATTGGTCGGGGATCGTTGCGACTGGGCAGAACAATAACTACTGGTCTGCCATCTGTATTTTCCACTAAAAACAAGCGATAGCGATCGCCAAGCCGTTCTCGCAAACTTACACTCAAACGGTTGTGAATTTCTTCTGGTTCTCCCCGCAGATTACCTTTAAAAATCGCTCCATCCTGGTAAGGGATCGTTTCTGTGGCGAAAAAAGTATCAATACCGAAAATACCTTTAATTGCATTCAAGTCATCTTCTGGTATCGGTGGAATCTGGGGTTTGAGTTCTATTACTGTTGGTTGTGGCGAATTTTCTTCAGGTGAGGATTGGGCGGCGAGTCTTTCGGTTGCCCGCTGCTTGAGTATGGCATCTTGTCCAGCTGCCCGTAACTGGCTGCCTAAGTAGATGTACAATCCAGCAGAAGTCACCACTAAGAACAATATACCTGCTATGTTGATGTAAATTCCTGCGGCAAATAATCCAAAAAACAGTAGCCACGGAGTCATCAACACCACCGACTGTAACCAAGCCAAGATTCCTAGCTTGCCAAAAGGTCTAGCGCGATAAAAGCCCCAACCCAAAATGCCTAAAGCTACTAGCAGAATTGCCGCCAGGATAGAAGTTTCTGATAAAGTAGACATCTCCAAACCTTTGCTATTGAGACTAAGCCAGAACAAGTCCGGTATTGCAGACACACTTATTAATGTATAACGTCGCCCGTCTTCTGCCCAAATTATCCGCCTTGGCGTTTTGCAATACAACCTGATGAATGCTACGCTACAGTATCCAGGAAATTGTATCTTGATTTGTGGAGGGGATAATTATGGCTCTGCAAGTATGTTCCGGCGCAACGCTCAAGTGTAGCTTTGGGCTTACACCAAGTTCGTTGGTAGTTCTGCCCATCAATCGGGTATTGACCGGTACGCCAGATGCGAACATTTTGGATAATAAGCCAATGGTGAATATCATGCCTTTTGGTATGTGTTCGTCTTTAGCCAATCCAGCGGTTGCATCCGCCACAGCAGCTGCTTCGGGTGTATTGACGCCTATGCCTTGTGTGCCTGTGATCCCCGCGCCTTGGGCGCCTGGTTCGCCCACCGTTTTGATCGCTAACAGCCCAGCACTGAATAATACATCTAAATTGATGTGTGCGTGGGCGGGTGTGATTGAGGTGGTCTATCCTGGTCAATCAACAGTATTTATTCCCTAAAAGAATTTTAGATTTTAGATTTTAGATTGACCCATACTTTCTAATACGGTATGGAAACTATAAGACTAGTATTTGATTTTTGAAATTACTCGTAGAGGCAGGGAACAGGCAATAGGCAATAGGCAATACTGAAGAAGGGGATTAGAAGTGTACGGATTTTTTTCAGAAATCAAACCGGATTCCTATATTCCTTTTTTGAAGAAGTTCATACACTCAAAGCACTGCAAAACTATGTTGTATAGCAACTTTCTTTCTAAGTATTTCCTACATAACTTAAAGTTTTAGAATAGGCGATGTCTACGACGGGCTACGCCTACGCACTTCATAAAGCGATCGCAATTTGAGGATATCCTGCCATTCTAGATCGGTAAATGGTTGGGTGACTAATTCTATACCAAAGTACTGTTTTGCCGTCTCTGTCAGATTATCCACAATCTTAACAATCCAGCTATCCTGTTCTTGTATGCTACAAAGCGAGGTATTCCAGGGAGCCGGTTGCTCAAAGATTTCTTCAAATAAACCTTTATCTGTAGATAAAATCATCGAGCCGTGTTGCAGAATGGTATTTCTTCCCTTGCGTTGGGCGCTACCAATAAATTTACTTCCATCGGCGGTAACTAAGTCTGCGGCTGTTGCTGTGTTGAAGCAACTGGGATTATGAATGTAACCCCGTCCGGCAGAACCATAATCTAATTCAATACCTAACGTTTGCCAGCCTTGGATCAAAAAGTTACAGATGTTTTCATAAATAGCCCAGCTTTTTCCAGTACTCGCTCTTGTAATCAGGGCATAGGTTAAGTCTCCTTGATGGAGAACAGCTCTACCTCCCGTTGGCCGACGAACTAGATCGAGTTCCTGTCCCTGGTAGATTAGATTATGCCACTGGGCAGGCCATTGTTTTTGCAGATGTCCCAAGGAAAGCGCATTGGGACACCAACTATAAAAACGCAAGGTAGGCGGATGCTGTCCGTTTTCGCATTGCTTAAACAACCAAGCATCGATCGCCATTTGTACTCCTCCTGATGTTTGAAGCATGGGAATGAAACGCCAGGTGGATGATGACTTAGTTACTAGTTGCCTCATAGGTTTCGGACTTTAAAGATTTATTGACATCCTAATATCAGTATTTAATAATACTTTTGTTTCAAATTATAAGAAGAATCTGTCCATGAATTTAATCAAAATGCTCGGTCAGTACGCGATCCGTTCCGTGATCGCTCTGGTACTGACTATGGCTTTATTTGTTACCAACCTATTCTGGCCAGCCGCGAGTGAAGCGATCGCTCAGGCCCTACCTGTACAGACCAACCACCCACAAAGCAATCAGTCTTGGCTAACCGGCGTTCTCCAACTAGCCTTTGCCGACATTCCTAGCAACCTGAAATATACCAAGGAGCATATATGGGTTCGGGTTGAAGGCAACATTGCTACACTGGGCATTACTAATTATGCAGCGAGGCAGCTCGGTGAGGTTGTATTCGTAGAATTGCCAAAGGTTGGCCGCGTTTTCGACCAGGACGACGAATTAGGTACTATCGAATCGGTTAAAGCAGTATCAGAGGTCTTTGCTCCCCTAAAAGGCGAAGTTGTAGAGGTCAACCAGGCAGTTTCTGATGACCCAGAACTACTCAATGAAGACCCCTATAGCGAAGGTTGGTTGGTAAAAATCAAGTTTAGCGATTCCTCTGCGCTTAATGCCTTGCTCTCTGACCAGAAATACGATGAGTTCATAAAATCAGAAGAGGCCTAGAAGTCCAGGGCTAACTCCCTCGTCAGACAATTTTAGATTTTAGATTTACCCCACGGATAAATCCAAAATTGAAAATCTAAAATTCGTTGGTGAGAAAATCAAATAATTGATGTGCCATTTCTAATTTAGAACAAGGTGCGATCGCTAGCTGCCGCCCATGTATATCTAAAAATATCGCTTGATTGCGATCGCTGCCAAAACCACTATCTGGTTTGTCGATAGGATTAGCGACGATCGCATCTAATTTTTTCTTCTGTAATTTTTCTAATGCAGGATTGACAATATCTCCAGTTTGTGCAGCGAAGCCAACTAATATTTGATGCGACTGTTTGAGTTGTCCTAATTGGGCGACTATATCGGGTACGGCTTCCAAGGGTAAAGCTTGGGGGAGCGATCGCTTGGGCAATTTTTCTATACTATAATCTCTGGGCTTGACATCTGCCACGGCTGCTGACATGACAATGATATCAGCGTTGGCTAAATATTCCACCATAGCATGGTGCATTTGGTCTGCACTAATGACAGGAATTGCTTGTACTCCCAATGGTAGTTCCCAATTAGCTGGAGTATGCACCAGAGTTACCCTTGCGCCTCGGTGGAGTGCTGCCTGGGCTAGGGCTAATCCCATTTTACCTGTGGAAGGATTGCCAAGAAATCTTACTGGGTCGAGATATTCTCGCGTTCCCCCAGCACTGATTAAAACTCGTTTCCCGACTAAATCTCGTTTGCCTTCGGTGTGTAACAGTGATTGAATGTAAGCTAGAATTTCTGGGGGTTCTGCCATCCTCCCAGCACCAACGCGATCGCAAGCTAATAAACCTGATGCTGTATTCATCCCATGATATCGGCTATCTATTAATAGCTGTTGCCAATTTCGTTGCACCGATAGTTGTTCCCACATATCCGTATTCATCGCTGGTGCTAACAGCACGGGACAAGTAGAAGCCAGCACAGTATTTGTGAGTAAATTATCAGCCATGCCGTAGGCTAACTTCGCTAATGTATTAGCCGTCAAGGGAGCAATTACCATCGCATCTGCCCATTCACCCAACTCAATATGCAACGGACGAGAGTGAGTTGCTTGCCAAAAATCATTATCTGTGTATGCTTGATGGCGAGATAGGGTTGCGACAGTCAAAGGCGTGATAAATTCCTGTGCCGAACGGGTGAGGATGACTCGCACTTCCACCCCAGTTTTAAACAGCGTCGAAATCAACTCACAGACTTTATAGGCGGCGATACCGCCACCTATACCAATAAGAACCCTGTTCAATTTTGGATTTTGGGTCGCACCTTTAGTGCGCTCGAAGCGCAAGTTGGATTTTGGATTTAAGGAAGATTGCATTGGTACTTTCGGATTAAGCAAGTGATACATTAACCCTGATAACTTCTGATTTTAGCCACTCAACCCAATCTAAAATCTAAAAATGCTACGCTTCATCGTAGGGTTCTAAGTCTAACAGATAAATGTAGGGTTCCACTAACTCTGGACGCTGAAATGCGATCGCTCGTAGTAGATGCCAATCATTTAAACCCTCAAAAGCATTACTGTAGTTATCCAGTTCTAGACGTGTAGCTAACTGTTCCACTTCTGCCGCAGTCATGGCAGCAATTTCTTTCTTGGAAATGCTTAGAGTTGTCATAATGCTTGCCCCTCCCTTATGCAGCATTCGCCTTCAGCATGGGTGAAGTTGCGTTATTTTGCAGCCTCCCAATATATATTACTCACTAGAGGTCATTGATTTCGTGAAATTTTTCCGCATTTATACCAGAAATTATAAAAAAATCGTAATCTTGACTAAGCAATTGTCTTGACAACGAATTTCCGTAGCACGTTTAACGTTTGTGGATCTATTTCATGCCCCGTGTCAAATTCGTGATATTCCACCGCCACTTCTAAAGACTCTAGAGTTTCTCGTGCCTTTGACGCTGCTTTTAGTGGCACAGCTTCATCATATCTCCCGTGGGAAATTAAAGTCGGGGAAATTTCACCTTTCGCGGCTGTTACGGCATCAGGATGTAAATACCCGCTCATAACAACTAAACCTGCTAGGGGCAATTTCGATCCTACATCTAAAGTCATTGCCCCACCTTGAGAAAACCCACTCAAAATAGTCCGTGACAAAGGCACGCCAGTATTGCTTTCTATAGATTGCAAAAAATCTATTAGCAGTTGCCGACTTTGTGCCAACCCTTCGTACATATTTTCTGCCCTCAAGTCATACCATGCCCTCCCTATAGGAGAATAGGGATAAGGAAAAGGTGCATTGGGTAATACAAATTGGTAATTGGGTAAGTCAAGCAAAGGCAACAAAGATGCTACATCTTCAGCATTAGCACCCCAACCATGCAAAGTGACAATTAAACCTGCGGGCGGTTGAGAATTGGCTGTGGGAACGTTAATAAATTGTAAAGACAGAGGTCTACTCCTAAAACATAACTCTTTTAGTAGATCCTATCTCTTGAAGTAAACTTCCACCTTATTAGCTAAATTTTTTACCAAGGTACTGATTGACCAAGATGAAAAAAGCCACCACTAGGTCCATCGTCAGGGAATATTGCTAACTCAACGCCAGTTTTTGCCCCTTCGGCGATATCTATCATTGCGCCTTCACCACCTAATTCAGTTTTCACCCAACCTGGATGAGCGCTATTAATCTTTACTGGAGTATTGCGTAACTCATGGGCTAAATGGATGGTAAAGGCGTTGACTGCTGCCTTAGAAGCATTGTAAGCAAATGGTTTAGAGTCATAAATTGGTGAATTAGGAGTAGCATGAAGTGTCAATGAGCCTTCAATACTAGAGATATTGACAATTCGACCGCTAGGACTTTTTAAAATTAACGGTAGCAGTACTTGAGTCAGTTCAACTAAGCCAAAAAAGTTGGTATTAAATGTCTGACGAATAATGTCTATTGAAACAGAACTGGCATTACTGGTTAACCAGTCGTCATCCAAAAATACACCTGCATTATTAATCAAAATATCGAGCTTACCAAAAGAATCGCTAATCTGTTGAAAAGCAGACTGAATTTGACTACTGTTAGTTACATCAAGAGCGATCGCTTCTGCTGAGACTCCTTGATCGTGCAAGTTACTAGCTACCGTTTTTGCTGCTTCTAAATTCCGGGCTGCGATCAAAATCGTCAATCCATGTTGTCCCAATTGGCGACTCATCTCCAATCCTATACCCTTATTTGCACCAGTAATCAAGGCTACTTTATTCTTGAGTTCACTATTTCCTACCATTAGCCACTCCTTTGAATTGAGAATCTATGATGCATTTAACAACAGTATGTTTAAGCTCTGTTTAAATGCTCTCACAAAGTTTCAGGTAAGAAAACCTAGAAAAAAGGCTAGGTTTCCTTGCCTGAAAATCATCTGGCTAGAGAATGAAAATTTAATGTTTTGAGAAATATTCTTGCTTAGTAGCACAAGTTAATGGTAAAGGTTGAGAATACCAAATTTATTGCAAAAACTTCCTAGTAAGTATTAAGGTGGAGGACTGAAGATTGAAAACTTTACCATTGCTGAAAGTTTCAGCGTTAGCTCTAGCTTTAACACTCGGCTGGGGAATCGGGATAGCTGTAGACGCCCAAACAAAAACGCTGGTAATTTATTCAGGGAGAGAGCAAAAACTGATTGGGCCTTTAATCGAAAAAGCTAAAAAAGACCTGAACAAAGATATCCAAGTACGTTATGGCGATACTGCGGAATTAGCAATCGCTCTTTTAGAAGAAGGCAAAAATAGCCGTGCAGACTTGTTTTTCGCTCAAGACGCTGGTGCTTTAGGCACTTTAGAGAAAAAACAACTGACATTACCAATTGCCCCGAAATTGCTGAACAAAGTTGATTCTCGTTTTCGTTCTAGCAAAGGTCATTGGGTCGGAATTTCCGGACGTGCCCGTGTAATTGACTACAACACCAAGCTAGTCAAACAAAGCGAATTACCAACATCAATTTCGCAGTTAACACAACCAAAATGGCGCGGTAAAGTCGGTTGGGCACCAACTAACGGTTCATTTCAGTCATTTGTCACCGCCATGCGAGTCATAGATGGAGACCAAAAGACTCTACAATGGCTCAAAGATATGAAAGCAAATGCTGTCAAAGATTACGGTAAAAATTCGGCGATCGTTGAAGCTTTGGGACGCGGAGAAATTCATCTTGGTTTGGTAAACAATTACTACTTGTATCGTTTCAAAAAAGACGATCCTAACTTCCCTGTTGCTCATCACTACACCAAAAAAGATGCAGGATCAATAATTAATGTGGCAGGGGTAGCAATTACAAATACAACTGACCAAAAAGCTGATGCGGAAGCCTTAATTGATTACCTGCTCAAACAGAGTTCCCAAAATTACTTTGCTCAAGAAACTAACGAATATCCTTTAGTAAAAGGAATTTCAGCACCATCAAAACAGGTGCCAATTAGCAAACTCAATCCACCAAATGTTAGCCTGACAGACTTAGATGATTTGCCAGGAACATTGAATTTATTGCAGCAGGCAGGAGTTTTGTAACAGTTGAAAGCGGTTAGACCTCCCTTATTTCTCACATTAGCCGCAGCAGTAGTGGCAGTTGCGATCGCTGTGCCACTACTGTATTTAGTAATTCGTACCACAGGCATTGGCGGGGAACAATTATGGCAATTAATTTCTCGTCCCCGCAATGTCATGGTTTTTTTCAACAGTGCGGCGATGGCAGCGACGGTAACATTATTTTCCGCCTTAATTGCCATACCCTTAGCATTTTTAACAGTACGGACAGACTTACCAGGAAGACGTTTTTGGTTAGTAGCGACAACATTACCCTTAGCAGTTCCTAGTTATGTAGGCAGTTTTGCGCTGATTGCAACTTTGGCACCACGGGGCAGCTTTTTACAGTTGTTGTTGCAACCATTGGGAGTAGAAGAATTACCTTCTATTTATGGTTTTCCTGGAACAGTTTTGGCAATTACTTTGTTTACCTATCCCTACATGCTGCTGAGTGTACGTTCAGCCTTACAAGGTATTGACCCATCTTTGGAAGAAGCAGCTAGGAGTTTGGGTTATGGTAGCAGAGAAACCTTTTTGCGGGTAGTTTTGCCGCAGTTGAAACCATCAATAATTGCAGGTGGATTATTAGTTGCTTTGTATGCTTTGCGGGACTTTGGTACACCTTCATTGATGCGGTTTGATGCCTTTACAACAGCAATTTTCTTGCAATACAAAGCTAGTTTTAATCGCAACTCAGCCGCAGCTTTATCATTGATGTTAGTAATACTAGTATTGGTGATTTTGTGGTTAGAATATCGAATGCGATCGCGTGCTGCATATTATAGTCGTGGTTCCGCTTCCCTGCGTCCACCAAAAATTGCCAAACTAGGAATTTGGAAATGGCCAGCCTTCGGTTTTTGTCTGCTAATTACTAGCTTCGGTGTAGTTTTGCCAGTAGGCATTACCCTATTTTGGTTGATTCGTGGATTTAACAGTGGTTACACTTTCCCCAACTTACTCCCCAACGTTCTCAACTCCATTGGCGCAGCTGGACTAGCAGCTTTAGCTACTACCATCTTTGCCCTACCAGTTGCAATTTTAGCAGTTAGATTTCCCAATAAAATCACCGCTATAATTGAACGTTGTTCTTATATAGGTTTTGGAGTTCCAGGAATTGTAGTTGCTTTATCTCTAGTATTTTTTGGTGCCAACTATTTGCCAGTGCTGTACCAAACATTACCCATGTTGATATTTGCATATTTAGTCTTATTCTTACCACAATCAGTGGGAACAGTCCGCAGTTCACTTTTACAATTAAATCCCCAAATAGAAGAATCAGCACGTAGCTTAGGTAGGAATCCTTGGCAAACTTTAAGAGAAGTAACCCTACCATTAGTACAACCGGGAATTTTAAGTGGTGCAGTGCTAGTATTTTTGACAGCAATTAAAGAACTACCCGCTACTATACTATTAGCACCCATCGGATTTACCACCTTAGCGATGCAAATTTGGCAAGCCACAGAAAATGTAGATTTTGCCGACGCAGCCGCGTCCTCTCTAGCCATGTTGCTAGTTTCCATAGGTTCAACCTTATTAGTCTTATCTCAAGAAAACATCAAAAAAGAGAAAATTATCAATCAAACGCAAATACAAACAAAACTTTAGATTTAGATATCTTGCAGAAATATTTTTTATCTCACGCAAAGGCAAGGCAGCGCGTGAGACTAAATTTATACTTTTAATCAGCAACGCCAAAATCTCTTTTCTAACCCCTCTTTTATGCAACAAGTAATTCTCCACTTACAGAATGTCACCAAGCAGTTTACAGAAAATTATTTTCCTGCTGTAGATAACATATCTTTGACATTGCAACAAGGAGATATATTAGGATTGCTCGGCCCATCTGGTTGTGGTAAAACTACGCTGTTGCGATTGATTGCCGGGTTTGAGCGTCTGCAAATAGGAGAAATTAAAATTGGAGAAAAAATAGTTTGTAATACTTCTATTTGTATCCCAGCCGAACAGCGCGACATCGGCATTGTTTTTCAAGATTATGCACTCTTTCCCCATCTCAATGTGGCAGAAAATGTGGGCTTTGGGCTGAAACATTTTCCTAAACAACAAATACAAAAACGTGTAGCCGAAGTCATTGCTTTGGTCAGACTCGAAGGCTTAGAAAAGCGTTACCCTTATGAACTTTCAGGTGGACAGCAGCAAAGAGTTGCCCTGGCGCGTGCTTTGGCACCCCAACCCCAACTCATGCTTTTAGATGAACCCTTGAGCAATCTTGATATCCAAGTTAGATTACGATTGCGCGAAGAAGTGCGAGATATTCTCAAAGCCGCAGGTACTTCAGCTATTTTTGTTACCCACGACCAAGAAGAAGCATTAGCGATTTCAGATATAGTAGGTGTCATGCGCCAAGGACACTTAGAACAACTAGGCACACCAGAAGAAATTTATACTCATCCAGCATCAAGATTTGTCGCCGAATTTGTCACCCAAGCAAATTTCCTTCCTGCCCGTCGTCAAGGTAATTTATGGGAAACAGAAATCGGCAGTTTTGAGTTAGCGGCAAATGACACCGAAGACGCTGGCGAAATCATGATTCGCCAAGAAGATTTTATCTTAAAGCCAGCCAATGATGCGCCTGTAGTCATTCGCACCCGACGGTTTTTAGGACGCGAATACCAATATTGTTTACAAACTCCCTCTGGTAAACAACTCTATGCTCGAACGATGACTGATACAGCCTTATCTGTAGGTACACGAGTGCAGATATCTATAGCAAGTGATACTGGACAGGTTTTTTCGTGATAAATTAAGATTTATGCCTTCAACTTAAATAGCCTCTGCTTGAGACATATGACCGCAATTGTGCTGGTGCTTTCATATCTTTAATTGATAAATACCGCAAAAACACGGTTACACTCATTAGGCATTTCGATCCAAACTGCACTCATCCAATTTATTAGGGTGCATTTATGACCACTCCTGCAATGCCGATTACCCAAGTGAATCAGGAGAGATCAAAACAACCAGCGCTTGAGTCGCAAGAAACTACTTTAGCTGCAACAGATAAAGATTTGTTGATTTTAGCCGAAAAATTTTTAGAGTTTGAAATTCCCGCAACAGTTTTTTTGCAAGCTATGGCTATTGGGGCTTACGACTGTGCAGCTGCTTTTCGCTACACTGATAACTATTTGAATAACCTCAAAAATAAGAATCAGCACCAAAATTTATTTTGGTTAGAGTCTTTGACTGCTTTTGAAAATAATTGAGGTGTATTTTCTGTTCTCTACGAGAGAATGCACCAAGGAGACGCTCCGCGAACGTAGCGTTAGCGACGTGAGGAGCGTCACCATTAAGGACTGCTGTAGACATAGCTTTGACTCTTAAATAATAAATCAAACGATAAATCTGATTCTTTCGTTAACTTATTAACTAAGGTTTTTGTCAACACTAATTTAGGTGTGCTTACACTACTATTTGTTTGGGTCTTTTTTCTCCTTTTTGTCTTTGGGATCTTTTTTAGGTTTTTTAGCTTCTTTATTACTTTTTCTTTCCTTTGACATCACAGTTTCCCAAATAGGTTAATCAGTTAAAGCTTTCAGATTCTGCTGTCAGGAAATCAGGAGCTGAGTTACTTGATTTCCTTTGAAGGCAAAAAAGAAAGTATCAGACACGAATGCTACTAATTACCATCATAGGGTGTTGTTTGATTTTCTTCTTAAATTGATTAAATGCGACAAGATTGGGCTTTAATTAAGATTTATTTGTTCATTTTGACTGTCTAGTGTTTGCCCTGATACATCCGCAGCTAACCACATATCTACAACAGGTACTATATTTGCTCCCCTGCTTTACTCAAAGATTGAGTCTGAATCTACTTCCCACTCATGCTTTAGCAATTCTTGGTAGGTTGTTTCTCGAATCATCATCTGCTTATACAGCACCAGTAAAAACTCTTGGGCTTGTTCACGAGACATCTGCTGCACTTGGTCAGCAAAGATTCTAAGGCTAAATTCTTGTTCTAAAGATAATGTAATAGGCTGATTCATCGCAGGCTCCTGTGCCAAACTGGGTGAAAACTAAAAGGTTAATGCTGGCTATCTTAGTAAGAAGCTAAATACCTAGCTGTTGTGGGTCAGTCATACACTCATTGAGCAACAGGGCATTTTTTTCTTTAGCAGTGTAGTGCTTGAGTGTAAACTTATATTAATAAGTATAACAAAATATTTACAAAATTGAGGCGATCGCGCCATCTGGCACAGCAAATATGGACTTTTGGACGCACTTGAAGTGAACCAAGGCTTATGCAAAACTTGAGATCCTCCGCTTCCAGCCTACTTTTAAGGAATTGATCAATGGCGCGTCTAGCACTGCTGAGTGTATCTAACAAAACTGGTTTAATTGACCTAGCCCGTAGCTTGGTTGAAGAATTCGACTTTGATTTAATCAGCAGTGGGGGAACAGCCCAGGCACTCAAAGATGCTGGACTCCCAGTTACCAAAGTTGCTGATTATACAGGTTCTCCAGAAATTTTAGGTGGTCGAGTTAAAACGCTGCATCCCCGAATTCACGGCGGAATTTTGGCACGCCGGGATGTTCCCCAAGATATTACAGATTTAGAAAATAACCAAATTCGCCCGATTGATTTAGTAGTGGTAAATCTTTATCCTTTTGAAGAAACTATTGCTAAACCAGGGGTGACATTAGCTGAAGCTGTTGAACAGATTGATATCGGTGGCCCTGCAATGTTGCGGGCATCATCGAAAAACTTTGCCCATCTGACTGTATTATGCGATCCAGGACAATATAACGAGTATTTAGAGGAATTGCGGCAAAATAACGGCGTAGCATCCTTAGAATTTCGCCAAAAGGCAGCATTAAAAGGATTTTCGCACACTGCTAGTTACGATCAAGCGATCGCATCTTACCTCGCAGGTACACAAAACTACAACCTCAGCGGCACACAATTACAATCTCTGCGTTACGGCGAAAACCCCCACCAGCCTGCTGCTTGGTATCAAACTGGTACTACGCCAACGGGATGGGTAGCCGCTACGAAACTCCAAGGCAAAGAACTGAGTTACAATAACTTGGTTGATTTGGAAGCTGCACGCCGAATTATTGCAGAATTCAGTGATACCCCAGCAGCAACGATTATTAAACATACAAATCCCTGTGGTACGGCGCTGGGAAGTACTATTTCAGAAGCTTACGAAAAAGCTTTCAACGCTGATTCAACTTCTGCCTTTGGTGGAATTGTGGCACTCAACCGTCCCATAGATGCGGCTACAGCCAGCGAATTAACTAAAACATTTTTAGAATGTGTGGTTGCACCAGCTTGTGAAGGGGAAGCCCAAGAAATTTTAGCCAAGAAATCTAACGTGCGGGTTTTAATTTTACCAGATTTGAGCAGTGGACCTCAACAAACAGTAAAAGCGATCGCAGGTGGTTTTCTCGTTCAAACTAGCGATGACATCATTGCTGATACTAGTCAATGGCAAGTGGTGACCGAACGTCAACCCACCGCCGATGAGTTGGCAGAATTACTGTTTGCCTGGAAGGTTTGCAAACACGTGAAATCCAATGCCATCGTTGTGACAAGCGATCGGACTACACTAGGAGTAGGCGCTGGTCAAATGAACCGCGTCGGCTCAGTGAAAATTGCCCTAGAACAAGCCGGAGAAAAAGCCAAAGGCGCAACTCTCGCCAGCGATGGCTTTTTCCCCTTCGATGATTCAGTCAAAACAGCCGCAGCAGCAGGAATTACAGCCATTGTCCAACCAGGGGGAAGTGTGCGCGATAAAGATTCTATCAAAGCTGCTAACGACCTGGGTTTAGTAATGGTCTTAACTGGTGTACGTCACTTTTTACACTAACTTCTGGGCTGTAACCTGGTGCAGTTTTAAAAGTGTCACTCAAAATACTTGCTCTTTGATAAAGGCAGTGATATCTTTTAGTTGTGTGTGAGGAGCAAGTTAAAAATAAAAAGCGTTTGGGGTGGAAACACGGCAACACTCCCAGACGCTTTTTAATTTGTGTCTACAAAATTGGATTGGTTGTAATATGATGTCAGTTCAAATAAGCCTCATTGCCACTGTTCGCTCTTAGCGTTCCCGCAGCGTAGGGAAGCAATGACAAAAACCTTGTGATTGCGTCGTTTGACTTCGTTCCACTCGCAATGACATATTAAGGGTGATTTGCCGGACATCATAAATAAGACTTTAAAAAAATTGTTATTCAATATACTTGCCTTTTCATGGAAGTAGTGATATCTTTTAGTTGTGTGTGAGGAGCAAGTTAAGAATAAAAAGCGTCTGGGGTGGAAACACGGCAACACTCCCAGGCGCTTTTTAATTTTTGTTTAGAAATTGGATTGTGGTGCAGTTTTCAAAGTGTCACTCGCTACACTCGCGTTTTAGTTACAGCAGTGATATCTTTTAGTTGTGTGTGAGGAGCAAGTTAAGAATAAAAAGCGTCTGGGGTGGAAACACGGCAACACTCCCAGGCGCTTTTTAGCTTGGTATACATAAAAATATAAAAAATTCCTACCAACTATAGCAAAGTGCTGAGTATAAACCGACTTGCTTCAAGTCTTTGAGCGATCAAGATTGCCTAACCGATACGACTAGGGCTATATAATCGGAGCTTTGCGTAATATCAAGTCCGGTTAATTACTTGTAATTTAAAACTCTCCGTGTCCCCGTGTCTTAGTTTCTCCAGACCTAGATGGTGTACCTTACTAACTTGGAATCTACTGTATATTAGTCTTTGTGCAAAATGGTGTTACCGATAGAAAATAACAAAAATAACGGTAATAATCAGCAGAATATTTAATTTTTTTAATAACCGAATTTTGAAAGTCGATTTTATATAAAGTTGTGTGAAACCTAGAGGTTGGGCGTAGCGTCACTATTTCAGCCAGTAGTTATCGTAAATCGCTCCAGATTGTACATTTCATTTCTGGATAGAGTACTTGAGATAATTAAAACACAAGCCCAAATTCTCAACCCTAAATTGCAATGATGCCCTGCTATAAATTGCCCATATCCCAGATGCACCGTATTGGATTAGCCTTAATGCTGCCAGCTTTTCTCTTAGGAACTTTTGCTTTGCCGAACCAACTGCAAACCGCTACTGCACAAACATCTGGAGAAAATCGCCCTCTGACTATTCGTGCTGATGTGCAAGAATATGACGCCAAAACTCAAGTAATCACGGCTCGTGGCAATGTGCAAATGTCGTATCCTTCTCGCCAGCTTCAGGCAACAGCCGCCCAAGCACAGTACTTTAGTAAAGAACGCCGGATTGATTTTAGTGGCAACGTCTATATTTTGCAACAGGGAGGTAACAGTATTCGGGCAGAGAAGGTAACCTATTTAATTGATGAAGGGCGATTTGTCGCCTTACCCCAACCCAACCGTCAGGTAGAGTCCATCTACATGGTGGAGGAATCAGATAACGCTGGACAAACTGCGACACCTCCCCCACAAACACCGGAATTTAAGCGTTCTAATTAGCATCTACTACTAAGAAAGGCTGTCAACAATGAAAATTGTTTTAGAGAATATTCACAAATCTTACAACAAGCGAGTAATTGTCAATCGTGTCAACCTTTCTGTTGCTCAAGGGGAAGTCGTTGGTTTGCTGGGTCCTAATGGAGCTGGTAAAACGACGACTTTTTACATAGCTACAGGTCTAGAAAAACCCAATCAAGGAAAAGTCTGGCTAGATAATCTCGATATTACAGGAATGCCAATGCACAGAAGGGCACGATTGGGTATTGGCTATCTAGCACAAGAACCAAGTGTTTTTCGTCAACTTTCGGTACAAGATAATATTCTATTGGTGCTGGAGCAAACTAATGTGCCACGATGGGAGTGGTCAAGGCGACTAACAAGTTTACTGCGGGAGTTTCGCTTGGAAAAATTAGCCAATAGCAAAGGGATTCAACTTTCTGGTGGTGAGCGACGCCGGACGGAATTAGCAAGGTCTTTAGCTGCTGGACGAGAAGGGCCAAAGTTTTTATTTTTGGATGAGCCATTTGCGGGAGTCGATCCTATAGCAGTCTCAGAAATTCAGCAAATTGTAGCTCAATTGCGCGATCGCGGTATGGGTATTTTAATTACAGATCATAATGTCCGTGAAACTCTCGCCATCACCGATCGCGGTTACATCATGCGTGAGGGACAAATTCTCGCATTTGGCACTTCTGACGAACTCTACCACAACCCCCTCGTGCGCCAATATTACTTGGGCGATAGTTTTCAAGTCTAAATTAGAAATTACAAGAGAATTCAGAAGTCAGGAGTCAGGGGTGAAAAAATCTTCATATCTAGTTTTGAGGCTGAGATGCCATACTTCATCTAATCACAAACTACTGTATTTAGTTAATATTTTCAAAGAATAGTTTACTTTTTGATTTTTTAGTATGAATTTCTTAGTTAATTTTTAGTTATTGAGAATTGAATTTTGATACTAAACACGATACAGCTAAGGAAGTACAGAATTTAGACACTTTCAAACCAGATATGAAACCTGTTTTTGTCCTGAATTCTGAATTCTTAATTCTGACTCCTACTGTATGCTTTGCTTTACCAGGGTTGCCAATATTTAACTTTTGAAGTTGCTTATGATATCAAAGAAACTCACGTCTTTCTACAATCTATATTCGCTGCTGCCTTTTACGATTATGGATCGTTATCTTGCCAGCGAATTGTTGCCACCGTTTTTCTTTGGTGTCGGAGCTTTCTCTTCAATTGGCGTCACGATTGATGCTGTATTCGATCTAGTTAGAAAAGTTGTCGAATCTGGATTGCCTGTAGGCATTGCCATTCAGGTTTTTTTATTAAAGTTTCCCAACTTTATCGTTTTAGCTTTCCCTATGTCTACACTGCTGGCTACTTTGATGACCTACAGTCGTCTTTCCAGCGAAAGTGAACTAATAGCCTTACGTGGTTGTGGGGTGAGTGTTTATCGTATGGTGCTAACTGGTGTGATGTTAAGTCTTCTGGTTACAGGAATGACATTTGTGTTTAATGAACAAATCGCACCAGCAGCAAATTACCAAGCGGCTATGACTCTGGATAAAGCCCTCAAATCAGACAAGCCAACTTTTAAACAGCAAAATATTTTTTATCCTGAATACCAGGATGTTGTACAGCCAGATGGCTCTAGGAATAGAATCTTGACACGCTTGTTTTACGCCGACCAATTTGATGGTAAGCGTATGACGGGTTTGACAATTATAGATCGTTCAACCAAAGGTCTGAATCAAATTGTAGTATCAGAATCCGCCCAGTGGAATGCTTCTCAAAATGTTTGGGATTTTTATAACGGCACTATCTATTTTGTCGCAGCCGATCGCTCTTACCGCAACATTGTCAGATTTGAACAACAACAACTGCAACTACCCCGCACGGCATTAAGTTTGGCAGAAAAAAGCCGGGATTATGACGAAATGAATATTGCCGAAGGGTTCGATCAATTAGAAGTGGAACGTCTCGGTGGCGATCGCCAAAAAATTCGGAAACTCGAAGTTAGAATTCAACAAAAAATCTCCTTGCCGTTTGTGTGCGTAGTTTTTGGCTTAGTTGGTGCAGCGATGGGAAGCATACCCCAGCGCACCGGCAGAGGCACCAGTTTTGGAATTAGCGTGATAGTTATTTTTTCTTATTACTTAATTTTCTTTATTAGTGGTGCGATCGCACAAGCAGGCGTCTTGTCTCCCTTTATGGGGGCTTGGTTACCCAACTTCGTTTTTTTAGGAATAGGTATATTTTTATTGATGCGAGTCGCTAAACGGTAAATCCTGAGACACAAAGACGCGGTGATACGGGGACGCACAGACGCGGGCACACGGAGACACGGGGACGCGGGGAAGGAGAACACAGAGAGGATATTTGATAATTTCTCCGTATGTCTGCCACTGTTGATTTCTTCTTACTCTCCGCGTCCCCGCGTCTCCTACTCCCCGCGTCCTCTTCTTTACCCACCTCAATCACGGGTGATAATTTCGACATTCTGGTGCATCTGGATTTTCCTTACAATATTTCTCAAAAGTAACTTTAGCTGACACCATACCCTCAGCTTTTTGATGAGCTGCTTCTGCTTGGAGTTCTTCTACCTCATCCCAAGCAGCTGCACAGGCTTTAGAATAAGCACCTTGTTCAGTACAAATAGCACGAGCCTGTTCAATAGCTTTTTGAATTCTCTCCTCTAACAGTAGGACTTTTGGCGCTTCCACAAAGTCGCTTTTGGTCAAAATGTCGGTAATTGAGATGATACCCAACAGCTTACCTTGAATCACAGGCGCTCTATGGATACCAGTATTAGCAAATAATCTTGCTACATATTCCACACCCAAATCGGGGTTTACCACAATACAAGGCTTACTCATAATTTCGTAAACCCGCACTTCCTTTGGATCTTTACCGTAGGCTATTACCTTATAGACAACATCTGTTTCTGTGACAATGCCATAGGCATCATTGTCATAGCGACGATCCACAACCAGCGCCCGCAATCTTTTCTCTTTCATCAGCCCCACCGCTTCAGCAACAGTCGCCGAACCGCGAATGGTAACTACGTTTTTGGTCATGATATCTTCAGCTTTCATCATTGCTGTAGTCTCCTGGAAAATAGTACAGTGCGGCATAGTGCCCTTAGAAGCGTAGCGAAGCATTGCAGCGCACAGTTTGTTAACTAGAAAGTGAAAAGCTTGAATTTTTGCCCAGCTACAACAATAAACTTAGAGCAATTGTCAATTCCTGATGTTATCGAATGTGACCAATGCTTAAAAACTCAGCATCAATTAATGATAATATTCTGTCAAATAAAATCTAGCAGTATTCTCAATAACTCTAAGAATCTAAAAATCAGACTTTGAACTATACTTGACCGAGGGATAGACTACTTACTACGAGCAAAAATACCAAGAGCAAATCCTCAACTATCTCTAATTTGATTTGTACCAATCGTACGGGAGATTGGAATTATTTCCGTATCTGGCGGCATTTTCGGAATAAAATGAGTACTGTAAAACGTTCTGAGTGCCTCCTGACAACACCGCCTGTCAAAACAGGAACATGGTTGACATATGCATCTGCAACCATCGTTTGAAGTGTATCTTCAGTGTTTTTAGTCACAAACTCGTGGCGTATGTGTTCTTCCCACAGAGTAGCTAGTTCAGTTTGGGATTCGTTAAACATCATTGCTTGCGTATTAACTTTTGTGTCTATCTCGGATTTTTATAAAAATAGGGTAAGAACTTAGAGTTTATCTAAAATGGAGGTTCTAAATCTTCGCTCTTTTACACTTTTTTAGATCGATAGCTTTGCCAATTTAGAACTCATATTTAATTTTGAAATACGCGTAGTGGCGTGACAAGGCTAGAATTCTGCATGAATTCCCATAAATAATTATTTTAAATGTGCGAGAAATTGATATGCTAAAGGCCGAGACTAGCTATCATTCAAACCATGCCTGCGCCCACTATCAACCCTACTATCACTGCGTTTCCTTTAACAGCCGTAGTCGGTCAAGAAGCGATTAAATTAGCTTTGCTATTAGCAGCCGTCGATCCGGGGTTGGGGGGAGTGGCGATCGCAGGTCGTCGCGGTACAGCAAAATCTGTGATGGCTCGTGCTATCCACGCTCTACTACCGCCCATTGAAGTTGTCAAAGGCTCAATCAGCAACTGTGACCCCAACCACCCAGAAGAATGGGACGATCAACTTTTGGCGGAATATGCAGATAAAGACATTCAAGATATTCCTGTCGAAATCATTCCTGCGCCTTTTTTGCAAATCCCTCTAGGTATTACAGAAGACCGACTATTAGGTTCTGTAGATGTGGAAAAGTCGGTAAAGCAAGGTGATACGATTTTTCAACCTGGGTTACTCGCTACAGCCAACCGAGGTGTGCTGTATGTGGATGAAATTAATTTATTAGATGACCAAATATCAAATCAGTTACTGACAGTATTATCTGAGGGACGCAACCAAATTGAGCGGGAAGGGATTAGTTTTCAGCATCCGTGTAAATCCTTATTTATTGCCACTTATAACCCAGAAGAGGGAGCATTAAGGGAACATTTACTAGATAGAATTGCGATCGCTCTTTCTGCTGACGGTGTACTCGGCTTAGATCAAAGAGTAGCAGCAGTAGAGCAAGCGATCGCCTACTCCCAATCTCCGCAACAGTTTCTTTTGCAGTACAACGAAGACTTAGACGCCCTGAAAACCCAAATTATCCTGGCGCGGGAATGGCTCAAGGATGTCTGCATTACCCACGAACAAATCGCCTACCTGGTGAATGAAGCCATTCGTGGCGGAGTTCAGGGACATCGCGCCGAGTTATTTGCTGTGCGAGTTGCCAAAGCAGCAGCAGCTTTGGAAGGACGCACAACAGTAAATGCCGAAGATTTACGCCGTGCCGTGGAATTAGTGATTGTACCACGGGCAACAGTCGTGCAAACACCGCCACCAGAACAACCACCGCCACCGCCGCCACCCCCACCTCAAAATCAAGAAGAACCAGACGAATCAGAACAGGAAGAACAAGAAGAACAGGAAGAAAATCAACAGCAAGAACCCCCCAGTATCCCGGAAGAATTCATCTTCGATCCTGAAGGGGTAATTTTGGATGACAGTGTGCTTTATTTTACTCAGATGGCGAAGCGGCAGGGGAAATCTGGTAGTCGCAGCGTCATCTTTTCTGATGACCGAGGACGTTACATTAAGCCAATGTTGCCCAAGGGGAAAGTGCGACGCATTGCCGTAGATGCTACCCTCAGAGCCGCTGCGCCATATCAAAAAGCACGCCGAGAGCGACACCCAGACAGAAAAGTGATTGTCGAACAGGGTGACATTCGCTCGAAACGCTTGGTACGCAAAGCTGGGGCGTTAGTCGTGTTTGTAGTAGATGCTTCTGGCTCAATGGCCTTAAATCGGATGCAGTCGGCAAAAGGCGCAGTGATGCAACTTTTGACAGAAGCTTATCAAAACCGCGACCAAATAGCTTTGATTCCCTTCCGTGGAGAACAGGCGGAAGTATTATTGCCGCCAACGCGTTCCATTGCCTTGGCGCGTAACCGCTTGGAAAGATTGCCCTGTGGTGGCGGTTCGCCCTTAGCGCATGGTTTAACCCAAGCTGTGCGCGTCGGCTTAAATGCCCAAATGAGTGGAGATATTGGGCAAGTAGTCCTTGTAGCAATCACCGATGGACGGGGTAATATTCCTTTGGCGCGTTCTTTAGGTGAACAACTAGAACCAGGAGAAAAGCCAGATATCAAAGCAGAATTGATCGAAATTGCTGCGAGAATTCGTGCTTTGGGGATGCAACTATTAGTAATTGATACGGAGAGTAAATTTGTTTCTACCGGCTTTGCGAAGGAATTAGCCCAAACAGCAGCAGGTAAGTATTATCATTTACCAAAAGCGACAGATCAAGCCATTGCTGCTATGACTAGAGGTGCGATCGCTGATTTAAAATCTCGATAATTAGTCATTAGTCATTAGTCACTTGTTTGTTGCTTTTCTACTAAATACCAATCTAAAAAATTAATTAGATAGATGGATTCACGAAACTCTTTAAGAGAAATAAATTATCAATCCAAAATCTAAAATGGTATAACTACTGACTATTGACTAATAACTACGATCCAGTGGGCATAATTTGTGGTTGTAAATAGCAAATTAAATCTTGAATTCCCTTTTGTAAATACCGCGTTACTGTCATCGGACTAGTGCCGATATTCTTAGCAGCATCCTTGCGAGAAAGTTCCTTCAAAAATACCATTTCAACTGCCATTCGGGGTTTTTCTTCTAACATATTGATTGCCCCTTGGAGTTGTTGCCGTTCTTCGTCTAGTTGTTGTTGGGCAGTAGAACGAGGGCAAGGAAGTGCTTCACCCAAGGTGATTTGGCAATCAACATAGTTAACTGCGGTGGCATCTAAACTTAAAGGCAAACGGTTTTGAGCAGCTAACTTGGTTTCTTGCCATTCTTGCAGAGAGACCCGAAGTTCTTTAGCAATTTCAGCATCTTTGGGAGCACGACCCAAAGACATAGCCAATTCTTTGCGAATTTTTTGTCCTTCGTTATAGAGTTCTTGCCAACGACGAGGAATCTTTAATAGAGTACTGCGATCGCGTAGAAAGTGCAGCATCTCACCGCGAATATATGGTACAGCAAAAGAACTAAAAGCATATCCTTGACTGGGGTCAAAACGCTCAATCGCTCTAATTAAACCAAAATAACCAATTTGTTCTAAATCTTCATAAGGTTCATTACATTGATGGCTAAATTTATGAGCCATCTTCCGCACTAAGCCAGTATGTAATTGTACAAGTTTATTACGAAGTTTTATAGATGGATTCTGGTGGTACAAGTGTAATAATTCTATACCATCAGTTCGTAGAGAGGACTCACTTGCTGCCATATAAATTCCTTTGTTGTAACTCCTATTTCATGACAAAATGGAGTTGCGTATATCTTATTCAAGGCTGTAATTATTTTCGTTAGCCAAGGCTGAATAAGCCATCGTCGTTTCACTGAACTTATCAGGGGTCACACTCCACAATTCAGTAGATGTACGCATGATTTTGCTACTCGATCTCTGGCTGCTTATTTTTATGTGCCAAGTAACAATTAAATCGCCGGTAATCCTTAGCTTTTGCTAAAAAACTAGCTATTTATGCTGAAAGATGCATTAGTGACCCAATATTCATCTGTCATACTGAGTACAACGCGGATCGGTACTAGATTAATCCTGAAAGAAACTGGGCAATCTGATTTTTTTAGTTAGGTATGGATATAGCAATACGGTTCGGTTAAAGGGAAAAGGAAAAAGGGGAAAGGTTTTGAATACATCCTTTACCCCTTACCCCTTAACCTTTTCCCAGGTCTGATTCAAACTTTTGGCAAGACACTTGGCGCTGATATAACCTTCAAAATTGCAGAACTGTGCCAGAAATGCGTAAGCTTAACAGTTGGCACAAAGGCAATTTACCTTGGCTGTTAGCCGTAAATATTGGTAACAATGGAAATAAATAGGACATTTGACTGAAAAAACTCACTATGAGCAATACCAGCAACTTTCGTCAAGCTTTCCGTGAAGCTAAAACTCAAGCCCTTATCGGCCCAAATGTAATTGCCAAAGCCCTTCCTTACGTCGGCGGTGGTCTTGTGCTAACCGCATTGGGGACATACGGCGGTCTGGGAGTTATCCGTACTAATCCCCAGCTGTTCTTTCCCACTTTCATAGGTGCAGTCATTGTAGAGTTAATTCTGTTCTTTGTTGCCCAAAATGTTGCCGAAAAAGGTAACAAGGGGCTTGCATTGCCCTTGTTGGCAACCTACAGCCTCTTATCTGGGTATACACTCAGTGGCTTGGTGTTTGTCGCTTTGGGACAAAAAGGTGTTGGCATTCAAGGTATTGGTTTAGCTGCACTCAGTTGTGGCATCACATTTATTGCTGCCCGTCAAATAGGTTCAAATCTATCTGAACAAGACGGTATGGCTTTGACGAAAACCATCAATCTCGGCATCATTGCCTTGGTGGTTGTGTGTCTTGCCCAATTTGGATTTGCCTTATTTGGTGTTTACACGCCAAATTGGTTAGAAATCGCTATTTCCGGTTTAGGAGTGTTCCTTTTTGTTGGGGCATCTGTTGTCGATTTCTACATCTTGCCCCGCACTTACAGCGATGACCAGTATCTGCCTGTAGCTTTATCGATGTACCTTACTTACATCAATTTGTTTGTCTTTATCCTGCGGTTGCTAATTGCGATAAATGGCCGCGATTAATCGTTTGTAGGCACTAGTACAAAAGTCAAGTTTTTAAAGTAAAACCGTGGTTGCTAAAAATTCAACTACGGTTTTTTCATCTGTTTCCCAGTAGAATATGTAGATAAGTTGAGATGAAAGTGAGCAAAACTATGCTCGAACTCTTAAATATCAAAAGTGAAGTAGAAAGATTGTCGAATATCTTGGGCAAACCACAGGATTGTCTTTGACCTGCGATATTTAACTGGAATAATTCACAACCTAAATCAGCTAATCGCTAAAACGGCTTTTTGGGAAAATACAGCTACTGCTCATCAGACATCTAAAAAAATTGAATACCTGATATCTAGAAGGCAGGAACAATATCAGCGATCGCTCTCTATTTTACAAGATATCGAGGCTGCCATAGAACTTTTGGAATCATCAGTTGACGAACAATTACTCCAAGAGATTCAAATTAACTTAACTCAACTTCAACCAGAAATCGAAACACCAGAAATAAGGCAGTTATTGTCTAATCCTTACAATTCATCCGGAGCATTAGTAACTATTACTACTAAAGTTGGTGACATAGAAACCCAAAATTGGGCATCTATGTTGTTCCGAATGTACTATTTATGGGGATTAAGTCACCTACATCAGGTATGTCCGCTAGACATTAATGATACGGATAAAGGTAGCATTAGTTATGCCCTAGAAATTAGAGGGCGTTATGCCTATGGCTGACTAAAATCAGAACAAGGAACTCATACAAAAATAGTGCGGATTTCTCCCGTTTGTGGCAATGGCAGGCGATATACTTGGCCAGCCACTGTAGAAGTCAGCCCGATTCTGGATCGGTCTATGGACTTTGAGATTCCAGAAAGAGATTTGGAAATTACTCTGCCACGCTCACAAGGCAATGTCAACCGTCCACAAACATGGGTGCGGGTGATTCACATTCCTACCGGGATTAGTGTATTTTGCGACCAAGAGCGCCGTCAGATAGAGAACAAAGAGAAAGGTTTAGCTATTATCAAGAGTAAACTGTTGGCGATGTCTACGACGGGCTACGCCTACGCTCTAGCTCAGGGTGTCCAGCTTCACGAAATTCAACCCCGACAAATAGAATCTTTATCCAAAAAGCTCATCCGGGAATATATTTTACATCCTTACCAAAAAGTAAAGGATCTGCGTACCAAAGTTGAAACAACTGCTGTGACAGATGTTTTGGAGGGTGAAATCGATTTGTTTCTCAAAGCCTCCATACAACAGCAAAGAACCTCTGGTTAGTTTCAAGTAATTTTTGTCACTTATATTGAGCCGCGTCAAGAGAATTTGCCCAACTACAGCTAAAATCAATAAAGACGAGTAAAATAAAGAGCAATTTCCAAATCCAAAGCGCTCTATTCCTAGATTCAGCAAGCACTATGGAAGTTTTAGAACTCAAACGCGAAATCGAAACGTTGTCTAGCCGCCTGGGTAAAACCCAGGACTATCTTTGACGTACCTGCACTGACAGCTAAAATTCAAGACCTAGAACAAATATCTGCTCAGCCAGAATTTTGGGATGATCAAACCCAAGCCCAACAAACACTACAAGAACTCAACGACTTAAAAGCCCACATCGAGCAATACGATCGCTGGCACGCCAATCTGGAAGATACTAAGGCAGTTGTTGAGTTGTTGGAGTTAGAAACCGACGAGGCACTACTCCAAGAAGCAGAATCTACCATCACTAAACTAAATCGTGACCTGGATCAGTGGGAGTTACAACAGTTACTTTCTGGCCCATACGATGCTGAGGGTGCTGTACTGACGATTACTGCTGGTGCTGGTGGCACAGATGCCCAAGACTGGGCATTTATGTTGATGCGGATGTACACCCGTTGGGGCGAAGCTCACGGCTACAAGGTGACTTTAGCTGAAGAGTCGGAAGGTGATGAAGCCGGAATTAAATCGGCAACCTTAGAAATTACTGGTCGCTATGCTTATGGTTACTTGCGTTCAGAAATGGGTACACATCGCTTAGTGCGAATTTCCCCCTTCAATGCCAACGGCAAGCGACAAACCAGTTTTGCAGGGGTGGAAGTAATGCCGCAGATTGATAACTCTGTACAACTAGATATTCCTGATAAAGATTTGGAAATCACCACAACTCGTTCTGGTGGCAAAGGTGGGCAAAACGTCAACAAAGTAGAAACTGCGGTGCGAATTGTTCACCTTCCGACCGGAATTGCAGTGCGCTGTACAGAAGAGCGATCGCAGCTGCAAAATAAAGAAAAAGCCCTCGCTCGACTCAAGGCAAAGCTACTCGTCATTGCCCAAGAACAACGCGCCCAAGAAATTGCCCAAATTCGTGGCGATATGGTGGAAGCCTCTTGGGGTAACCAAATCCGTAACTATGTGTTTCATCCTTACCAAATGGTGAAAGATTTACGCACAAATACGGAAACAACAGGGATTACAGATGTAATGAATGGCGAACTTGATACATTCATCCAAGCTTATCTGCGCCAAGAAAATAAACTAGTAGAAAATACTCCTGCATAATTGGGCATTAGCTATAGGTACTAAGTAATTATTTTTACTATTACTTAGTACCTATTATTTTTTTAGTATTTTGAGATTGCAGCGATGGGCTACGCCCCGCCTTTGGCGATCGCAATCCCATAGCAGACCCAACTGTTACAGTAATAGAAGAATCGGCCATCGAACTAACTATGAGTAACTCTCCTTCATCAGAACCTCAACCCAGCTACGTAAAACTCGCCATGCGAAATATGGTGCGTAAGGGTGGAACTTCCCTGAAACATTTTGCGTTAACAACTATAGGACTTTTAGCCGTCCTCATTGGCCTTGCCTATCTAACTCACTAACAAAAAACCGTGAACTCAGACTAGGAGAGTGCGTAGCTTTGGGAGTTGAATTGTATGTAGAAGATTATTTTTACGAGTTGTCCCTGACAAACTCGGTAAATCTTGGCGAAACCTATGCCCAAATTACTCCTGAAACTTGGGAGAAGTGGTTTAATAACTGGTTAGAAATACTTCAGCCTGATATTCCACCAGCACCAGGTTATGAGATTGGGCTGCGTTTGACAGATGACTCGCAAATTCAAGAACTCAATGCCCAATATCGTCAACAAAATAAGCCCACAGATGTTTTAGCTTTTGCTGCTTTGGAGGTAGATTTTCCTCACAGCGAAGAAATGCTTGCCTCTGTACCACTATATTTAGGCGATATTATTGTGTCTGTGGATACCGCACAACGTCAAGCCCAACAGCAGGGACACAGTTTAACAACCGAGATGGTCTGGTTAACTGCTCACGGTTTGTTGCATCTATTGGGATGGGATCATCCTGACGAAGAAAGTTTGGAGCGAATGTTAGAACAGCAAGTAAAATTGCTGAATGCAGTAGGTATTCCTATTGACAAAGACTAGCACAATTAGTCACGCCTTAGTGTTAATTTTGGGTAATACTTTTATAATACCTCTATGGAAAATTGCTGAAATATAGACTCAAAGTTAATTACGCTATAAATATCGGCCAAAATTCCCACTGTAGTAACTGTGTTTTTATATATTTTAAGTCTATGTCCCAAAAAATTTCTCCATCGCCAACGCCTACCTCGTTACAAAAAATTGTGACCAACGAACGGGAATTTTCGTGGAAGGTTGCTTCTAATTTATTTGTTAGTTTTAAGTATGCCTGGGCTGGAATCACCTATAGTTTTCAAACTCAACGTAATTTTCGGATTCACACCAGTGTTTGTGCAATGGCGATCGCTTTAAGCGTATATTTACATCTGCGACCAGTAGAAATAGCAGTAATTGGTATCACTAGTGGTTTAGTTTTGGCATTAGAGTTACTCAATACAGCGATCGAGTCCATTGTAGACTTAACAGTTAAGCAGACTTACCACGAGCTGGCAAAAGTCGCCAAGGATTGTGCTGCTGGTGCAGTGCTGGTTTCGGCTTTGGTAGCGGTGCTGGTAGCTGCTACATTGTTGCTTCCTCCTCTGGTAGCGTTAATTATATCGAGTTTGTAGATGTGATGTGCGTAGGCTAGCAAACACCGCAGGCATCGCCAAGTGATTCTTAAGGATTCAAAATTCCAAATTCAACAATGGGATCATGGCAAGTATCTTAGTAACTGACTAGATGCTTTCTCAAGTAGCTGCTCGCCTGTCTACCCCTATGAGCTATGACAGTTTTATATCTGTCACCTGCAACCTATATTTTTTTCTTAGTTATGTTAATAGTCATCGATAATTACGATAGTTTTACATATAATTTGGTGCAGTATCTGGGAGAATTGGCAGCAGAGTTCCCAGTGGCAGGTGATATTAGAGTTTTTCGTAACGACAAAATATCTATAGATGAGATTCGGGCATTAAAGCCAGAAGCTGTGGTTATTTCTCCTGGGCCCGGCCGCCCAGAAGATGCCGGTATTTCCCTAGAGTTGATTGAACGACTAGGACAAGAGTTACCAATTTTGGGTGTTTGTTTGGGCCATCAAAGTATCGGTCAAGTGTTCGGTGGTAAAATAGTTTCTGCTCCAGAATTGATGCATGGTAAAACCTCTCTGGTGACTCACACTGGGGTGGGGGTTTTCCAAGGATTAGAAAATCCGCTCACCGCCACCAGGTATCATAGTTTAGTCATCGATCGCGAGACTTGCCCTGATGTGCTGGAAATCACCGCTTGGGTTGACGATGGCACAATTATGGGAGTACGGCACCGGAACTATCCTCAGATTCAGGGCGTCCAGTTTCACCCAGAGAGTGTCCTGACATCATCAGGAAAACAATTATTGCGAAACTTTCTCCAACAGTTACAGTCGAGAGCTTAATTAATGAAACGACGACAGTTGATGGGTTATGCTGGGGCGGGATTGGTCACAGCTTCAGTTACTACCTTGGGTTCCCACCTGCGAGCTGACGCACAATCTAGCGGTTTATCAGTTAAGTGGTTGGGTCATACTTGCTTTCTTTTTGATGGTAGCAGTGCAAAAATTCTCGTCAATCCATTTCGGGCGGTCGGCTGTACTGCTGGGTATCGTGTGCCAAAAGTTGCAGCGGATTTAGTATTAATTAGCAGCCAACTGCTGGATGAAGGTGCTGTAGATACACTACCAGCCAATGCAAAGCTGATCTATGAACCAGGGGTTTACGAATTCAAAAGTATTAAGTTCCAAGGAATCGCTACAGACCACGATCGCAAAGGTGGTAAGCAGTTTGGCTCCAATACCGCTTGGAGTTGGAAACAAGGCGGAATTAATATCCTACACTTAGGTGGAGCTGCTGCACCTATTTCCATTGAGCAAAAAATTCTCATGGGTCGTCCCGACGTGCTATTTATTCCAGTGGGCGGCAGCGCAAAAGCCTACAATGCTCAAGAAGCAAAGCAGGCCGTTGAAGTATTAAATCCCAAGCTAGTAATTCCCACCCATTACCGAACACAAGCCGCCGATGGTGCTGCCTGTGAGATTTCGCCACTCGATGATTTTCTGGCCTTAATGCAAGGAGTAACAGTGCGGCGTAGCAGTGGAGATACTATTTCCATTAATCCTAAAGATTTGCCGGAAAGCAGCGTGGTTCAGGTTTTGAGTTACAAATTTTGATGAGTAGGAGATGAGGGAGATGAGGGAGAATAATAACTCTTCACTCCCCACTCCTAACTTCTGAATTCTAATTTTAGAACGTATACCACTCTGGGGTCAGTCTATCTGCTTCGCCGATGGGAGTTTCAACGGCGGTTGTGCCATCGATAGTCCAAATGTTGTCTGCACCTGCTGTCTGATCGCGCCAGTAGATGTCAGTTTTGCCATCACCGTTGTAATCGCCGAGGGATGGTGTTAGAGATGCACTATTGCTCGGTAGGAAGGCTTGAGTGGCAACGTTTGTACCATCCATCAACCAAGCTGTGTTCTCACCTGTGGTTGCATTCCGCCAGAAGATATCGGTCTTACCATCACCGTTGAAATCACCAATTTGAGAAGTCCAAGAGGGGTCAAGTGTTCCCAAAGCACCTTCTGTAACTACGATGCCTCTCATCACCCAAACCTTACTTTCACCTGTTTGAGTGTTTCTCCAGAGCAAGTCTGTGGCTAAGTCGCCATTGAAATCGCCAACTTGATAAGTCCAGGCTGCATCTTGTGATTGCAAGCTAAACTCAGTCTTTTGGGCACCATCCATAAACCAAACACTGTTCTCACCAGTTGTCTGATTGCGCCAGAAGATATCGCTCTTGCCGTTGGCATCGAAATCAACAATGGTAGAAGTTAAGGCTGGGTCAGTGGTGTCTAAAACAGTTGCATTCACAACATTTGTGCCATCCATCTCCCAAATAGCGTTCTCGCCGGTTTGGCTATTGTGCCAGAAGATATCAGTTTTGCGATCGCCATTGAAATCGCCAATTTGAGAAGTCCATGCTGGGTCAACGTTGGTGAGAGCAGCCGCACTAGCAACTCTGGTTCCGTCCATTAAGACAATGCTGTTCTCGCCGGTTGTCTTATTGCGTAATAAGAAGTCGGTTTTGTTATCAGCATTGAAATCACCAATTTTGTAATCATAAGCTGATAGGTCGAATTGACCTAAAGAACCCTGTTCAACAATTCTTGTTCCATCCATCAGGCGAACGATAATTTCACCAGTTTGAGTATTGACCCAAACTTTGTCTGTTTTGCCATCACCGTTGAAATCAGGAACGATCGCTGCACTGGTTAAGTAAGGATTAGGATTGGGATTTTCTGACACCACCGCAGATTGTTCTGATTGAGAAGAACTGCTGCTGCCAAAAAATGAGCCAGATTTTAGAGTATTTGAATTATCAAGTGGAGATGCTAATAATGCTTGCGATTTTTGGAAAGATTCTGATGCCAATTGAGACGTATTCAAAGACAAGTCTGAGGAACTTTTTCCAAACATGGTGTTTTTTTATCATTGGTTGTTATCTGTTTTTAACTTTTTCGAGCCATGCCTTTCTGTAATCAAAGAACATTTACCAGGCTTTCAATATTTCTTTATAACTGTTTTTTTTTGCTTAATGTCAGCCTTTAAAAATAAATTATTATTGGTTTTAAATCATTTATTCAAAAATTTCAAGTGCTATACAAACAGTTAGCACATCCATTTTCTATGTGATGATTTATAGACAAAATCATGTTATGTTCTGCTAATAATTGCTGTTAAATGTTAACTATTAACAGTCACCACTGATATTTTTCAAAACTCAAATAGATTGCCATATAGCTTATTGATTTTTTCGCTGATTCAGCTTGGTATCAAAATCTTCTCAATTCTCTATTCTGAATGCTTATGTTTTATAACTTGAGTGGAAACAAATATTGGCTAGAATAACTAAGATTAGCAACTAGCGAGAAGCATCATCTGTGCATCCTCTGGTTGCCAAAAGTGTAAAATAATACGACAGTTTACAAATAAATCAACTATGCAAACAGAATATCGGCAACGTCGCGAGCAGTTAATGGCAAAAATTGGTAATGGCACAGCTATTTTTCGCAGTGCGCCAATGGCAGTGATGCACAACGATGTTGAGTATGTTTATCGTCAAGATAGTGATTTTTTCTACTTAACTGGATTTAACGAACCACAGGCCGTTGCAGTGTTAGCGCCTCATCATGCAGAACATCGGTTTGTGCTGTTTGTGCAACCCAAAGATCGGGAAAAGGAAGTATGGAGTGGTTATCGCTGTGGGATAGATGCAGCGAAGGAAATTTATGGTGCTGATGAAGCGTACCCAATTAACGAATTAGATGAAAAATTGCCGCAGTATTTAGAAAAAGCCGATCGCATTTATTATCACTTAGGACGCGATCGCGCTTTTAATGACACAATTTTAGGGCATTACCAACGGTTACTACAAACTTACCCCAAACGCGGTACAGGGCCTGTGGCCATTGAAGATACCGGGACTATTATCCACAGCATGAGACTGATTAAAAGCGAAGCCGAGTTGGAGTTAATGCGCCAAGCAGCAGCGATCGCTATTGAAGCACACAATCACGCCCAAGAAATCACAGCACCCGGACGTTATGAGTATGAAATTCAGGCGGAAATGGAACGCATCTTTCGAGTGCGGGGTGGAATGGGCCCGGCTTATCCTTCCATTGTGGCTTCCGGTGTGAATGCTTGCGTATTGCACTACATTGAGAATGAACGGCAAATGCAGGATGGAGAATTACTGTTAATTGATGCCGGTTGTGCTTATGGTTATTACAACTCCGATATTACGCGCACATTTCCAGTGGGAGGGAAATTTACACCAGAACAAAAGACATTATATGAGATTGTTTTGGAGGCACAAAAACAAGCGATCGCTCAAGTGCAACCAGGTAATTCCTTCAAATCAGTTCATGATACAGCAGTGCGCGTCTTGACTGAAGGTTTAGTTGAACTTGGCATTCTCCAAGGCGAAATTGACAAATTAATTGAAGAAGATAAATACAAACCATATTATATGCACCGCACCAGCCATTGGTTAGGTTTGGATGTGCATGATGTGGGAGTTTACCAGCACGGTGAAGATAAACCACAGATTTTACAACCAGGTCAAATTTTGACAGTGGAACCAGGACTTTATATTGTCCCAGATACTAAATTAGCAGAAGACCAACCAGAGACTCACCCCCGATGGATTGGCATTGGTATTCGCATTGAAGATGATGTCTTAGTTACACCTAATGGACATGAGGTGTTAACTGCGGGAGTTCCCAAGGAAGTGGATGAAGTGGAAAGATAAAAAGCTGACTTTTCACGTCATGTGGAAAAGCTAACGCAAAACCTAACCCCCCAGCCCCCTTCCCTAGTAGGGAAGGGGGAGAAATCAAAGCCTCTCTCCTTGCAGGGGAGAGGAATGGAAGCGGGGTTTTCCAGATACCGTGAAAAGTCAGAGATAAAAAGGAGTCAGAATTCAGGAGTCAGAAGTTAGAATGGTTGAAAAATCAATGATTGTATACCTGCTTGATTTTGTTCAAATTATCAAGTTTGGCTATCTAAGATTGATTAATTCTGGCTTCTAAATTTTGAATTCTGAATTCTTATCCCAAAACTAAAATTTGGGGGACTCCATTAGAGTAGTTGTTAAAATTCCTAAGATTTTGTCTATTTCTTTTAATTTATCGAACCGCCAAGACGCCTTTGCGTAATACCATTTCACGAAATATTTGATACATAATGATTAGTCTCTAATTCTTTCCCCCTGCCCCCTGCTCCCCTGCTGTCTATTTGTATCAATTTTAAAGTGAAACGGTAGAAGCCCTGAATCTCTCAAATTAACTACATCCCTCTACAAATTCAACCTCTGGTAATTTACCTGAGCGAAACTCAGTAACACGCTTGCCATCAGTCTCAAATACTACACGATAATTTTGGTCAGATTGGTCTTTTGGTATAAATGTCAGGTAGTGACCACCTTGGACATAGTTATGAGGAGTGACTTTAATTTGTCCTGGATAGAGGGATTTAATCCGTGCTTCCGTGTCACCAATTTTTGCACCTTTTAAGGTAGTAATTTTGCTATCTCTCCAGACATCCACTCTAGAAATACGACCTTCTGTCACCATGAACCCAACATTTTTAGGGCCCCATTCCGGCTTGACGTAGTAGCAATATTTATTCGGTGGGTCGCCAACTAGCCGAGTACCAGCAGCTTTGCTCGCTTGAGAGACCGTCATTCCAACTCGTACCTGTCCAATACCATTGGTGAACAATTTAGATTGATTGGTAAGTTTTGTCTGTGCTATGACTGTTCCCACAGTCACAGATGAAAGAGCAAAAGTTAACAGTACAGACGCGATTAATCGCGTCTGTACAAGAGTCAATAATTTAGCTTTACTATTCATTTGCTGCAAATCAAAATGGGTAGATATTTATATACAATAGCCATGTTGCTAGTTTCGGATTTTTATTCGGTTAATTGCTCAAACTTGGCTACAGATTACTACTTCATTCGAGTGGGTGAGGCGAACATAATTTTTAATTGATATAATTTACTTTTTTACTCAATAGTTACTCTTTTTTATCTTGTGAGCAAGCTTAGGTAAAAAGTAACCCTGACCACCAGCCAAATCTAAATCTGAGCCGTCCAACTTCAACCAGTAAAAATCAAAATCTATAGATTTTTTATTTATATTTGAATGCATTTCCCAATGTCGCCAAGTCGATAGTGTAGGCTCAGTCAATTCCAAATGATAAACGTAGCGTTCTTGAATTTCCTCACGAGAAGGAGCTATGTCATATTGATAAATACCCAATAGCTCAATAAGACGAACTCCTTTAACACCAGATTCTTCATAAATTTCTCGCACTACAGCTTCAGATGGCTCTTCACTTTCTTCAACTGTACCAGCAGGTACTTGAACGCCAGCTTCCGGAAAATCAGTATGTGTAAATACCATTAATTTATCTTTGTTAGTAACATAGGCAATTACTTTTTTTGTTGTAGATTTAGTAGCCATATTTTTGCTTACAAAAAGCCTAATCTGTTGATTGCTGAAACTCAGCTATTACTTCAATCCAACCAACTATATTGCGGTTTAAACCTGCACAGCAGTTTTGTAGTTTCAGGAATAGTTTAGCAATAAAAAATGAGGATAGTCAGCACTATCCCCATTTTATTTTTTGTTCTTTTTTCATTTCCAGGCATTAGCCTAGAAATCAATTATTACAGTTGTGGTACGTACTGTTGTTTCTCTGGCACTTCAGCGTACTCAGCCACAATCTGACGGAATTCTTCACCGTCAATAGTTTCTTTTTCAATGAGCAAATCTACTAAGCGATCAGTGACGGTGCGATGGTCGCGGATGATTTTCTTAGCAGTTTCATAGCAATCTTCAACGATCGCTCTAACTTGTCCATCAATCCGGGAAGCGATGGATTCAGAATACTCTGATCTGGTTGTCCAGTCACGACCCAAGAATACTTCTCCCTGCTGGCTTTCTAACGACAGTGGGCCTAAGTCTGACATCCCGAAACGAGTCACCATTTGCCGCGCCATTCCTGACAACTGTTGCAAATCTCCACCAGCGCCAGTGGTCACTTCCGCAGCGCCAAAAATCACCTCTTCGGCGGCGCGACCACCCAAAGCACCAGTAATCCTGGCTTTCAACTGGGAGCGAGAAATTAATCCTTGTTCTTCGTTGGGAGTAAACCAGGTCAAGCCCTGTGCTTGTCCCCGTGGAATCAAGGTGACTTTCTGCACTGGGTCATGGTCTTTTAACAAAGTTCCTACCAAAGCGTGTCCAATTTCATGGTAGGCAATTAAGCGCTTGCTCTTGCTATCTACCAATGGAGTACCTTCCATCCCGGCGACTACCCGATCCACCGCATCATCAATTTCCCGGAGGGTGATAGCTTCTTTGCGTCTTCTAGCAGTGAGAATTGCTGCTTCGTTGAGTAAGTTGGCTAAATCAGCACCAGTGAATCCGGGAGTGCGACGAGCGATCGCTTCTAAGGATACGCTAGGGTCTAGTTTCTTGTTTCGCGCGTGAACTTGCAAGATTTCCAAACGCCCTTTGATATCGGGTGCATCAACTGTTACTTGGCGGTCAAAGCGACCGGGACGCAACAATGCTGAGTCTAGTACATCGGGACGGTTGGTAGCAGCAATAATAATGATGCCTGTGTTACCTTCAAACCCGTCCATTTCGGTGAGCAATTGGTTGAGGGTTTGCTCTCTCTCGTCGTTACCGCCGCCGATACCAGCACCGCGTTGGCGTCCAACTGCGTCGATTTCATCAATGAAGATGATACAGGGGGCGTTGTCTTTAGCTTTCTTGAACAAATCGCGGACGCGGGATGCACCCACACCAACAAACATTTCCACGAATTCGGAACCAGAAATGCTGAAGAAAGGTACGCCTGCTTCACCAGCGATCGCTTTTGCCAGTAAAGTTTTACCAGTTCCAGGAGGCCCGACTAACAGCACTCCCTTGGGAATGCGTGCGCCCACAGCAGTAAATCTTTCTGGCTGTTTGAGGAAGGTGACAACCTCTTGCAATTCTTCCTTGGCTTCTTCAATCCCGGCTACATCATCAAATTTGATTCCGGTTTTTGCCTCCATTTGGAAGCGGGCGCGGGATTTGCCGAAGTTCATTGCTTGACCTGGCCCACCGGGGAGGTTGCTAGAACGTCGGAACAAAAAGAACAATCCAGTAATCAATAAAACTGGAAACACCAGATTGCCCAATAATCCCCAAATTGCGCCATCATTCCGCATGGGGTGAGCATCAAAACTAATTCCCTTTTCTTTAAGCTTGCTAATTAACTCAGGGGCGTTAACAGGCAGATCCACCCGCCACCGTTGGATGTGATTTTCCAGATCTGGATCGCGGGCTTCTAAAATTGCCGTCCTACCGCCTTCGTACAGATCGACACTGGTGACGCGATCGGCATCCAAATATTCTAGGAAGCGACCATAGGTCATCCGAGTGTTGGCTGCATTTTTAGTCATATCCGCAGGTGCACCTGCAAAAGCCCCTTGCCAGAAGAAAAAGCCAATTACCAAAGCCGGCAAGGTCCAGAGTACCAGGACTTTCCAGGAGAATTTCATGTTAATTTGCCTCTAGATACCTATACAACTCATTAGCCTTAGCAACCGAATGGTCTATCACTCTGTCACTTTGAGCTGTTAAACGGATGTTCATAAATCCATTTTTTTAATTTGATTTCTTACATGCACTGCCATAGAAGCTTTAGACCATTATGGCGATGCCAACAAGAATCTTAATTAAAGTTAACTTAATTTTAATACAATATCGTGCCAGAAAAGAAAGAGAAAGGCGAGTCGAGAGATGGGGAGATGGGCAAAAAAGGAAAATAACTCATAATTCCTAACTGTTGTACAGAAAAGGGTTAATCGCGTCTGTACTCCTAAACTCAGCACGGGCTAAACCCCCGCTACCGTTAACAGCACTTGCTATGCCTTACTTAACTTCCGTAATTTGTAGAGTGTAAGGAAGATACTTGCCTTTGTCATAGGAACCAACCCAAATTTGGTAAGTTCCAGCCAGCCATTCACCAACAATGCCGGCATTTTTACCATCAAAATCGTCATTGCACCAACTACCACCGGGTCCCTTAACAATCATGGTGGTATCCTCAGGACTTTGGACTTGTAGCTTTAGGTAATCAAATTTACTTGTTAACACTAATGTGTGGTCTGGTGTTTCATCAACAAATCCAGTACAAGGACCGGTGGCTGTTTCAGTTCTACCAGCTACTTGATTCCCAGATATTGAGCCACCACTCATCCCGCGAACTGTCAGTGGGTCTGGGGAAAACTGGGGGCCAATGGTGAGATCTCCAAATATCGTTGGCGCTTCTTGGGCATCAGCTATGGCATTAACTGAGGTGATGAAAAGCGTAACTATCATCAACGATAATCTTATCCCTCTATTGAGCGCTTTTATCGGCATTGTAATTAGGTTTGCTTCTAAGTGTTTTTGAAGACATGAATTTTACATGCCAAGTTCCCAATATGAGGAGAATTGACTACAAAAGGGAATGGGGAATAGGAAGGGTGCGAAGCTTTTTTATAATCTCCCCATACTTCCTTATCCCTCCTATCCCCCTTATCTCCCCCTACTCCCTACTGTCAGTTATTGCTCTACTTAAACGCGGCCGATCTAAACCAATCTGATTGAGCAGTAACCAAGATTGGATGAGGTCGGGGCCATGAACGTCTCCAGTTAAGGCTGCTCTGAGCGATCGCATTACTAAGCCTTTTTTGACTTTTTGCTCTTTGACCACTTGTTTAATAATGTCCTGAGCAGATTCCTCCGAGAGTTGTGACTGATTTTGCAAAGCTGTGACAATCCCCTCAAGGACGGCAGCAGAACCTTCTTGCTTGAGTTGTGTATTTGCTTCCTCGCTAAATTCAACTATGTCGCTGAAAAACACTTGACTCATAGCTACAGCATCTACCAGTCGAGTCAAGCTTTGGCTAATTAAAGTTACTAGCTGTTCTAACCAGGGGCGAGTGCGTCCACCATCGAATTTATACCCAGCTGCTTCCCAATGGGGTATGAGTAAATCTGTGAGTTTATCTACAGGCGTATTGTGGATATACTGACTGTTCAACCAATCCAGCTTATCCCAGTCAAATTTTGCACCTGCTTTATTGACGCGCTCAAAACTAAATTCCTTGGCTGCTGTTTCTAAGGTAAATATTTCTTGGGTTGAATCTGGGGGTGACCAACCAAGTAATGTCATGTAATTTACCAAGCCTTCGGCGGTAAAGCCCATTTGCTGAAAGTCACAAATGGAAGTGACTCCATCCCGCTTGGAAAGCTTACGCCCTTCTTTGTTTAAAATCAGTGGCGAGTGGGCAAACTCTGGGATTTTTGCCCCCAAAGCTTCATACAGCAAAATTTGCTTGGCTGTGTTGGCGATATGGTCTTCTCCACGAATGACATGGGTGATTTGCATATCGATGTCATCCACTACAACTACAAAGTTGTATAAAGGTTGACCGCTACCTTCTTCTGAGGCGCGGGCAATAACCATATCACCACCTAAATCGCTACCTCGCCAAGACATTTTTCCCCTGACTAGATCGTTCCAGACAATTTCCCGATCGTCTTCAATTTTGAAGCGAATCACAGAAGAACGACCTTCTGTTTCAAAAGTGGCGCGTTGTTCTGGGGTAAGGTTGCGGTGACGGTTGTCATAGCGGGGAGCTTCACCTCTAGCTTTTTGGGCTTCTCGCAAAGCCTCTAGTTCTTCGGCGGTGGTGTAGCAGCGATAGGCTAATCCTCGGTCAAGCAGTTGTTTTACTGCTTGTTTATAAAGATCCAGGCGTTGGGATTGAAAAAATGGCCCTTCATCCCAGTTAAGTCCTAGCCAACGCAGTCCTTGAAGGATATTTTCGGTATATTCGGGACGCGATCGCTCTAGGTCTGTGTCTTCTATTCTGAGAATGAACTTCCCGCCGTGGTGGCGGGCAAATAACCAATTAAATACAGCCGTTCTCGCTGTACCAATATGTAAATTTCCAGTCGGACTCGGCGCAATACGGACTCTGACAGTCACAGTTAATTCTCTCTTTTGCAAAGCATGAATAAATGTACCTTATATTTAAACTGTAAGCCCTGAGTCCATAGAGATACGATTCCTGACTTCTGTGCTGAGCCTATTAATACGAGATATCTCGGCTATATTCCTCTGATACCCAGAAGTCAACACTCACTAATTAGCGTTTTGTAACGGGACTGACGGGGCTCGAACCCGCAACTTCCGCCGTGACAGGGCGGTGCTCTAACCAATTGAACTACAGTCCCTTGATGGCAACTTTGCTATTGTCGCTATTTTTTTTCTATTTGTCAAGTGTTTTTGGGTAGTAAATTCAAAATTATTTTTCTGTAGTCATTAGGTTTGGGGAGTGCTGTTAGCGGTAGCAGGGCGTTTAGCCTCTTAGGAGCAAAGCCAAAGACTCCGAAGCTCCGGTTAAGAATTATTCTCGTTGTCCCTTTGTCCCCTCATCTCCCACTCCCTCAAAACTTGCAGATTAGTGGTTTAAATAGAGCCTGATAATACAACCTGGGGCTTTGATTCTAGATGCTGCAATACCTGGGATTGCATTTGTTTATACTGCTGTTTTAATAGTTGTTTACTCAAGTGGGGTTGAGAACTCGGTGGTAAGTTCTGACTCTGTTCCACCCAAGTTTTTAACATTTGGCACTGAGTTGGGTCGATGCGACTGCTGAGAACATTAGCGCAGGAATTTGGTGCTTCCAGAGTAAAGAAAATCAACGGGTAGCGCTCATTTTGAGCTAATAAACTCACCAGCTTAAGATTTTGAGGATTTTGCATATCTAGGTAGCAGGGTAGCCATTTAGGGGCTAGTTCCCGATGGTATAGTACAGTCACCCACAACAGCATTGGGTGGGGCGATGTAATGAAAATAAATTGATTGTATCGGGTAGAAAGAGCATGGTTTTTGATTTCTTGTTTCGGCAACATTAACCATAGTGCCGCTACAGATTTTTGTCCTGTGTGTACAAGCTGGGGAAAAACAATTTCTTGAATTGGTTTTTTCTCTGGCCAGGAAAGTTGCCTACAGATTTGTTCTAATGGGATTGTTAACCCAGAATCTAAGGGACGGCTGAGGATGGATCTAGAGGCTAAAGTTGTAGGTAAAGTGGGACAATTAGATTGTTCTAGACTGTTGATAACTTGCAAAATTTGAGCAATATTTTGTGGGCGGTCGCTTGCTTTTTTAGCAAGGCAAGCCATGATTAAATTATTGAGTTTTTGAGGTAATTTTAGATTGGGTTTTACATCTGCGATCGTCTTTGGAGAGTCAAAGTGATGTGCTTTATACCAAGCACCAAAGTAGTCAGTTTCTGGTTGCCAAGGTTTTTTACCTGTGAGCATCTCAAACATCATTACACCCAGGCTATAAATATCAGAGCGAGCATCTAACTTTTCACCATCTAGTTGTTCTGGAGAACAATAGGGCAAAGTGCCATTAAACCCTCTACTTATACTGGCTGTTGATGCATAATTTAAAAATCTAGCAATACCAAAGTCTAAAATTTTAACTAACTGACCCAATATTGGATCGGGGATAACTAATATATTCGCAGGTTTAATATCTCTATGAACTAACGGACAAATTTTGCCGTCAATATTAATTCCTTGATGGGCACACTGTAAACCCAAACAAATTTGTCGGGAGATAGTTAAAAACATTGATAAGGATAGCGGAATTAAATCTTTTAAACTCTTACCAAATAGATATTCCATGACGTAGTATGGTTTTCCTTTTTCACTGACGCCATAATCATACGCCCGCACGATGTGTACACTTTTTTGACTCAAAGCTGCACTCATTAAAGCTTCACGAGCGAAGTCTTGTTGCATTTTGCCATCGACAACAGTCTGAGTCAAAAACTTAATCGCAACTGGTGTTCCCCCTAATAAAATATCATTTGCTAAAAAAACTTCCCCCATGCCACCACTGCCAATTAATTGCTTGAGTTGATAACGATTGGCAAGCAAGCCCGTACTACTTGGAGATGCAAATGGGCTTTGATTCACTTTGATAACCTCTGCTCCTTAGTCTATTTACAGTTCCTAATACGCGAAGATAAATATTGTTAGCTAATGTGGGAATATTTTTAATTTTGATAGCAAAATTTTAACGTATAGATAAAAATTTAAAAATTATCTCCCAAAATTTAGCTAATCTATTTTTTAAATTTTCTTTTTCAGCTTTTTGTTGTGCAAATAACTTTCGTAACATATCTAATTTTAGCTTTTCATACTCGAGCTTTAAAATATTTTTTGCTTCCTGAGGTAAAATTGATTCATTTAATTGTTGATTCATATTTAACGAATCTATAAGTTGCTGACGTTGGCTAGCTGTGAGACTTAAAGTTGTGACATGAGAGCAGCGATCGGGATCTTCTAAAGGAAAAAATAGTAGATGATAATAACCTACTTCTGCTAAACTACGCGCTATATTCTGTCCTTTATTATCTTTCAAATCCAGAAAATAAGGTAGCCATTTCGTTAGAGAAGGTTCGGCATCGTACAGCACTGTTACCCATAATAACATTGGGTATATATTCATTTTAGTGATAAATTCTGTGCTATGGACTTTATCCAAAAATTTTATAATTTCTTGTTTGGGTAACATTGCCCAAAAAGTTGGGATAGGTCTTTGTGGAGTATGCAATAAATGGGGAAATCCAATTGGGGCAACTGGTTTATTTTTAGGCCAATTTTTCTGTAAACATTCTTTTTCTGATAATAATGTTATAGGAACTAATTGCATATCTGGTGAGATTTCAACATTATTACTACTACTAATAATATTGTTTTCAAAGTGACTATTTAACTTTGCTAATTCGTCTAATATTTGGCTAATATTTTCAGGGCGATCGCTTACCTCTTTTGCTAAACAACTCATTAATATTTTTTGTAATCCCTTCGGTATTTTTACTTGCGGATTTACTTCTTCAACGGTAGGCGGCATTTGAAAACGATGTGCTTGATACCAACTACCAAATGAGTGACTTTTTGTCTGAAATGGATGTTTACCTGTTAACATTTCAAACATTAATACTCCCAAACTGTAAATATCAGAGCGTACATCCAGCAGTTTCCGCCCTTCCATATGTTCTGGAGAACAATAAGGCAAACTGCCGATAAAAGAATCTGTCAGGGTCATCCCACTTCGCTCTGTTAAAAACTTGGCAATACCAAAATCGAGGATTTTGACAATTTCTCCTTGTTTAGCATCTTGACTCAGAAATATGTTTTCTGGTTTGATATCTCTGTGAACAATGGGATAAATTTCTCCTTTGAGGCTAATACCTTGGTGGGCACATTGTAAACCTAAACAAATTTGAGTAGAAATCTCTAAAAACTGCGATATTGTTAAAGGCTGAACTTTGAGAATTTGTTTAAGATTTTTACCTTGGAGATACTCCATTACATAAAAGGGAATTTTATCCTCAGTCACGCCGTAACTTAAAATCCGAACAATATGTTTACTTTTACGGCCCAATTGAGCGCCAATAAAAATCTCTCTGGCAAAGCGTTGAGACATGTGCTGGTTGGCTAGACTGAGTGATAAAATTTTGATGGCGATCGCCATCCCACCTTTAGCAGTATCTTCTGCTAGGTAAACTCTACCCATCCCTCCTTTACCAATCAAATCTTTGATTAAATAGCGATTATTTAAAAATTGTCCAATGTAATTGTCTAATTCTACTTTTTGCCCTACCATATTCTCAATTTTTTTTTGTGTCATAAAAATCAATTATGAAAAATATTGTTGGCAAAATACTTGAATAAGTTTAGTCAATTATTAATTCTTATTCGTAAAAATAAATTCAAATTTTTTAGGGTAATTGAACGATATAAGTTGAAAAATTACTCTAAGAAAAATTTATTTTCTTAAACATTCATCGCCTCTATGCAAAAGCTCTTATACATTATGTAACATATTTATTAAGGAATACGGTTGAGAAATTACACTGAAAGTGCGATTAAACTAGATAAATTTAGCTGGTAGATTCCGTGAATACACAGTAATACCAATTCAAAATTAAAAATGATGCTCGCGGACACGGCTTAGCTGCGCTAACAAAATTCAAAATTAAGAAAGCCAGACAGAACAAGGCTTTGGGAGTATGTATCTGTCGCATTCTTTTTTCAAATTGGTATAACAACCAGAAAAAGTAAATATAGCAATCGTATTTGATTTGTGAAAATTTCCAGTGTCCAGATCCCCGATTTCTTAAAGAAGTCGAAGATATAACTTTTGACGAATGATTTAGGATTGCTATAGCAGTAAAATAAATTGCTTAAACTGTGTACCGTTAACGATTCAGATTCGGTAGTAAACGGCGTAGTAATCTGATTAGTGGTGTTTCGATTTTGATTTTAAAAGCGAGGATTTTGGTACGTTGTAGAGAGTTAAAATTGTTGTCGCTGATGAGAATTAATGAGCGCTCTCCATCAGGTAATTTAGGTCCAAGAGTTAAGCCTTCGATGTTGTCTAGTACTACATCTAGAGTTCTCAAATCTAATAACAGTTTTTTCTGAACTGGTTTAATATTCTTTGAATCAACTGCTAAAAGGCTATTAATCCTGTGAAGATCGTCGGCTCCCTCTAAAGAAACCTGAAACAGAGAAACAGCAAATCCTAAACCTGTAAAAGACCTTTCTAAACTTAACAAGTGTCCTTGATTGTCGAGAGCAAATAAATCAGGTAATCCACTAGCAAACTTACCCGTCAAATTCAAAAACTGTCCTACTGGTTCAGTTTGGTAAAGAAATTCCTGTTCTGGCTGGTTGCTGAGCAAGTTATATTGCAAAATCCGACAAGGACTGCCGATTTTAGGTTTAGCAGCTGAGCCATCTTGAATTAAGGCATTTTCTGTAGCTGTAAATAGATATTTTTCATCAGGTGTAATGGTCAGGCTTTCAAAAGCCAAATTGTTACGGATACCTTGTTGACCATTTTTATCTGGTAAAAACTTGTTTGGTATGGGAAGTGTTGTAATTTCTTTACCAGAAGATAGTGAGAATTCTTTAATAAAAGGATTAATTAATTTGCCAACATCGCCTTCAGAAGAAATAAATACAGTACCTTTGTTAGTTAAAGCTATGCCTTCTGTATCAGTTTGACTAGGAGGAAATTTTTCTTCACTTCCATTTAATAAAGTGGTAACATTAACAACAGCAACTCCATTTTTTTGTAAGGAACCCTTACTTAAATCAATTTTTAAAGTGTAGAAACGGGTATTACCTTTTTGCCCACGGTCATCAGAAATAGCGTAATAAAGGTTATTCTTTACATCATAGGTAATTCCAGATAAACCTCCAACTTCGGTTTTTTGTAAGGTTAATTTTTTCGGTAAAGTAACTTCTCCGATAAATTTTATGCTAGTAATCTCAGCAGCACTTGACGGTAAATTTGTGAAGAACAGACTGATAATTACAATCGGGATAAAAAAGTAAATAACTCGTGGAAATACGAAGATTTTTTTAATTAACCGCATGAAAAGCTATTGCTAAATTGTAAAAGGGACTGAGTAATCAACTCCAAAATTATGTCCGGTGCTATTACCCACAGACAAATTTTGTCACAATTTCACAGTATTTAGTACTTTGTAACTTTCAGTTTGAGTAAGTACGGAGTAGATGTGGAGAGAAGAAATTTCTAAATTACCCAAATGACATGCAAACTGCTATTAGGAATTCTTCATCTATTCACTCATCTCCACACTATTATGAAGCACTAATCAAGCAAGTTGCCAAGCATATTCATCCTCGAAAAACTGAACGAGCCAGTCTTTGACTATGCGGGTGGCGCGACAGTCATCTTCGTTGTAGCGTTGGATACTTTCTAACAAAGTACGATCGCCTGTTTCTAGCCATTGTTCATACCAGTAAATACACTTGGCTCCACTAGCTTCTTTGTCACGCCACTCAAATCCTAACCAACGAGCGATCGCTTTGAGGGCATAGCTTTCTACTGGTAATGCTACGCTTTGGGTTAATTGTTCATATATATCGACAAATCGACTCAGGACAGGACGCACCGAGGAATACGGAGTATTGTAAAGCTTTGCCAGTCGTTTGACTGTATCAAATTCATAGACACAAAAATGATAAATTGGCGCTTGGGGATATTGCCAAACCAAATTCAAAAATTGCTGCCAAACTAATTCTTCGTCTTCTGGTTTATCTGCTAAAAAAGAATAAAATTGTTCTGTATTGGCAAGTCTATCAACTACCAAAACACCCAACAGATAATTTAAATCCAAATCTGGTTGTGCCTCAATATCAAAGTAAAGTTCTATAGGCGCTGTGAATGTAATATTTTCTTTTGGTGGGGGGTAAGGTAAGATTAAAGGTCGTTTTTGGAGTACAGATTGAGCTTGCACTACCAACTTCGGCGCTACTTCCCTATCGAAACCAACCAGGTTTTCTAAAATGGCAGGACTGGTGTTGGCGAGAGATTCCAGTGTATTGATATCTAAGGTTTGGAGTTGAGTGTAGCGAATGGGTGTTACGCCTGGTAACAGCGAGAGATGTTGCTGAGTTTGAGCGATCGCATAACATTGACTATACCAATGGCAAAGATTACACTTCTGCCGAGAAATAAACACCTCTGGTGGATTTGGTAATTCTAAAACTTGAATAAATTCCTCCAGAATTCGCTGCATCTGTGGCGTCCATTTCAACAGATCCACTGCATAACTAGTGTTTTTAGTCCGCAAAATCAGCAAAGCTGTTTCGGGTACAGTTCCTTGGACTGTTGCCAAAACTTGGGCATGAAACGCGGCCACAACTTGATATTCTTGTTTGGGACGCTTACCGAGTTCAATACTAGCCGGCACATACATCCAATCTCCAAAATGGGATTGTCCTGGCTGTTTAACGAGTAAATCTGGACGACTCAGTAAGGTGTATGCTTCAGAATAAGTTGCTGATAACACTCCTTTATAGATGTACTCAACCCCTCGTTGCATCAATTCTAAAGTTGCCTTTTCTCCCGTTTTCCAACTTCCAGATGGATAATCAGGCTGCTGGTAAGTCAACTGTGCCAAATTACTCAGTTGATGAGCAATTTTGTCTTGTTGTAGTTTCCCCAGCAGCTCATTGGGAGCATCGCGCTGACCTTTGTCACCGTGGATATCTAAAAAAGATCGGCGTTTACAGCGTTGGTATTGCAGTAGGAGTTCAGCATTAATCAGCATTTCTTTAAGTTAACAACAATTAGCACTCTCTGGGAGTAACTCAGACAATTAATAATGGAGTGGGAGGTGGGGACGCGGGGAATAACTAATGACCAATGACTAATCCAAAATCTCTCTTAGAAAGTTCTGAGCGCCGGAAGCCGGCGCTCAGACTTTCCGCAAAATCTAAAATCCAAAATTGCCATGACCACTAGTTCTGTTGCACAAACCAGGTTAAATCGCCATCGAGAGCAATTTCCCGCTTTAGCAAATAAGACTTATTTTAATTATGGAGGACAAGGGCCGATGCCTCTGGGGGCGATGGATGCGATGGCTCAAACTCAAACTCATCTTCAGCATATAGGCCCTTTTGGTAATGAGGCATATCGCTGGATAAGACCACAAGTGCAAGCTGCTAGAGTTGCGATCGCTTCCGAGTTCCAGATCCCAACTGATACAATAACCCTGACTCAAAATGTCACTGTTGGCTGTAATATCGCTATGTGGGGTCTGGAATGGCGTGCTGGCGACCATATACTGCTCTCAGATTGCGAACACCCAGGCGTGATTGCTACAGCTCAAGAAATCAGCAGGCGGTTCTCTGTAGAAGTTACTACCTGTCCTCTAAAGGCAACTTTAAATGAAGGCGACCCCCTAAAAGTCATTAGCCAACATTTACGCCCCAATACCCGCCTAGTAATATTGAGTCATGTTTTCTGGAATACGGGTCAAGTTTTACCTCTGGATAAAATTGCCGAAGTATGCAGAAACAATCATTCTGCACTGTTAATAGATGCTGCCCAATCTGCTGGTTTGTTGCCTTTAAACTTGACTGAATTGGGAGTAGATTTTTATGCTTTTACTGGTCACAAATGGTTATGTGGCCCTGCTGGTGCAGGCGGTTTGTATGTGCGACCAGAAGCGCGAGAAAGCCTCAAACCTACGTTTATTGGCTTGAATGGTATTGTTGTCGATAGTCAATCTCAGCCTGTGGATTGGCTTCCAGATGGGCGACGATATGAAGTCTCTACAGTAGCTTATCCTTTGTATGTCGGTTTACGGGAGGCGATCGCTATCCATCAGCAATGGGGAACCCCACAGGAACGTTACGAACAAATTTGTCATAACAGTGACTATCTCTGGCGACAGTTAGCGGCGTTAGCTGATGTTAAATGTCTGGGAACTTCTCCACCCCAAAGCGGTATAGTCTCTTTTCAGCTTACAAATAATCAGCCCCAAGCTCATCTCAAATTAGTGGAATTTTTAGAGTCACAAAAAATATTAACTCGCACAATTGCCGACCCTAGCTGTATCCGCGTTACTGTCCATTACTTTACTTTAGAATCAGAAATCGACCAATTATTTGAGGCAATTCAAAGTTTTTGCAAAAGTAATTAAGACTTAAGAGTTAGAAGTTAATAAATAAAAATTACAAACTTTTAACTCCCCACTCCCCACTCCCCACTCCCCACTCCCCACTTCAAAATGGAACGTCCAATTTTATATTTAGCCATCACTAATCACGGATTTGGTCATGCCACCCGCATGGCTTCTGTAGCTGCGACAATTCAAAAGTCATGTCCAGAAGTTCTGCTAATTATGGTGACCACTGCACCACGCTGGTTGTTAGAGTGCTACATAGAAGGCGATTTTATCTATCGTCCCCGTGCATTTGATTTGGGTGTGGTGCAAGCGGATAGTTTGACAATGGATAAAGCAGCGACTTTAGAAAAGTTGCTGGATATTAAAAAGCATCAAAATTCCTTAATTGCCTCAGAAGTCAATTTTATCCGTCAAAATCGCGTGAATCTCATCTTGGCAGATGTTCCCTTTCTGGCTTCTGGGTTTGCTAATGCTGCAAACATTCCCTGCTGGATGATTAGTAACTTTGGCTGGGACTTGATATATCGAGATTGGGGAGGTGAATTTATCCCAGTTGCAGACTGGATCAGTGATTGGTATTCAAAGTGCGATCGCCTGTTTCGTCTCCCTTTCCATGAATCAATGCAAGCTTTTAACAATATCACAGATATTGGCTTAACAGGCGGTTCTCCCGGTTATTCTCTTGATGATTTACGCTCTCTTTGGGGGATAACTACACCAGTGGAAAAAACTATTTTATTGACTTTTGGTGGTTTGGGTTTACAGCAAATTCCCTATAATAACGTGCGAGAATTTTCAGATTGGCAATTCATTATTTTCGATCAATCTGCCCCGGATTTACCAAATTTAGTCAAAATTAATGACCGTAAATACCGCCCTGTAGATTTTATGCCCATTTGTGGGCGAGTGGTTTCCAAACCTGGTTACAGTACTTTTGCTGAAGCGACAAAATTACAACTACCGATTGTTACTATTCCCCGTGAAGACTTTGCTGAAGCAAGTTTTTTATTAGAAGGTGTAAGTAATTACAACCAACATCAAATCGTTACCCCTGCTGAATTTTTTGCAGGAACTTGGGATTTTCTGCGTGAGTTACCCCAACCGCCAAAGCAATCCCAACCAATTGCTAAGGATGGTAATGAAGCGGTCGCTCAGGCTGTTATTAATTATTTCCAGTCAAATTAAAGTTATTAAAACAAGATAAATAAACCCTCTTCCGTCACTCTGGTGACAGAATAATCAAGGCTAAAGAATGAAACTCTGAGTTTGTAAGGGAATTAGCGATCGCCAACTCACCTCAACCTCTAAAAGCAAATCAATGGGTCAAATTATGTGGCGATAATGATTTGAGATTTTATCTACTTCAAGTGAGCAGAGGGTTAATAATGGAATCAATGGACAATCCAAATATCCCTGAGAAAACTTTGAAATTAGTTGTTCAAGATGTGCTTCGAGTGCTAGAAAAACAAAAAGAAGAACGTCAAATGTTAATCAGCCAGGTAAACATCTTATTTTTCGTAAACACTGCACTGCTAAGCTTTGTAACGATATCTAAACTACTTACTACCTTCAGTACCTTCAGCATAGTAGAACTATTGTTATTTTTGATCAATTTTACGTTATTAATCCGGGCTGTATTACCACGTACATGGACTATCAGTCCGAACCTCAATATCAGTACTGATAAAATAAAATCCACATTTCCGGAGAATTATTGGCATGATTCACCTCAGGAATACCAGGTAAAGATGATAGCAAACTGGAAAGAGACTTATAATATAAATCAAGAGATAGTAAATGATATTTCTCAAGCATTAAAATATGCAAATTTTGTAACCAGCGGACTTGCTATGGTTGCCTTGTTACATCAAGTAAAGGTTTATTTCATTCCTTATCTTCAAAAACTATGAGCAAGAACCAAGATTGTACAAAATCTCCTACAGAATACTTAAAAGAGTCCTTGTCTTTGCCAAAGGCAGATCTAGATAACATTACAGTTTTGTCTCAGAATCTTCCTAACACACCTATCCTTCCATGGAATCGCTTTGGTTCTCCTTGGCGAAATAAGGGAGCAAATACATCAGAGCAATCAAATAATAAACATTATCCGTCAATATTTGAGTTGTTCAAGCGCATTTTTCCTATACCTATCTAATTTGTCTAGCTATAATTCAACGGCGAACAACTAAACCCAGCCAGCACATTGAACTGCTAATTAGCTTTTACTAACATCAATAACAATCTTCCAGATGAGTCACTACCAAAAGTTACTAAGAATTACCACGACTGGCAAATCTTTTTACAATATCACTAATAAAATTGAAGCGATCGTTGCAGAGTCGGGCGTTGAAACTGGTCTTTGCACTTTATTTTTACGCCACACTTCAGCCAGCTTAGTCATCCAAGAAAACGCCGATCCTGATGTTCTTGTCGATCTAGCTAATTTTATGGCAAAACTAGTGCCAGAATCAGCTAAATATATTCACGATGCAGAAGGCGCCGATGACATGCCCGCACACATCCGTACAGCTCTCACCCACACTTCTGAACATATCCCCATCAATCGTGGTCATCTGGTACTGGGAACTTGGCAGGGAATTTATATTTGGGAACACCGCCAGCGCAGTCATTCAAGGGAATTAGTTGTCCACATTTCTGAATAGCAATTTTTAAAATTTAATTTATTTAAGGTGTAGCTTTATAGAGTTTAAATACTCTGTTGTTACTGGCTAGCCTTTGGATAGAATATTTTTAACCTCACTTGAACGCCTTTTTGGCGAAAGATCTTCATGACAATTTAACCATATACATACTGAGAAAATTGTATGTATCAGTTTGTAAATGAAAAATTAAGTTTGTTTATATTTTTTTAATAATTAGTTTATTTCCATATAAACTAATACTTATTGTCAGCTGACTGGGCTATTTCAATTACTATGAAGCAAGAACTAAGACCGACTCATACTTTCCAACTTCTTGATAAAATACTTGCCCAGCACTCAGTTAATCTTTTGTCACTTAATCCCCAAAAAAAAATAATTACCAGTTTTACAGAATTAGGAAATTTGATTGCTGAACAAAGCACTGACATCCAAATCATCACAACCCTTCAAGAAAGTTTGGCATGTATAGTTGATAGTCAGTTGCAAAATTTTCCAGAAAACATATTCTGGGATTTTGATTTTCTAGTAAGTAGTATGTTGAGACAGGCTTTAGTAGCAGATGAAGGTGCTGTTTCTTTTTTAAAGACTTTTTGTGAAAAGATGGTTTCCCTGACAGAGATGTTCGGAATTAACACAGAAATTCGCTTTCGCTATGTCCACGACTTTCTATATGGATTTGATTGGGCAAGATGGGTACAAAAAGACCCCGAAGCTCGTGCCCATATAGAGCCTTTTAGCTTAGTTTTTTTTGATTATTTACTTACTAAAGGTAAGGAACTGATACAACGTATTAGTCACGGTCAAATCACTTCTTATAAACTGTGTGAGACAGGCTACCGCAATCCATTCTCCTTTTCTCGAGAACCAGAAGATGAATACCGCCTGCTAACTTATCTTGCTGAGAAACAACTAATTCCCGTAGCAGTGTGGAACTGGAATGCTAAGCCTGTATGGAATAAACCTTTCCAAGAAATGCGTCAGCAAATAGCATTAAAATTAGATATTCAACCACAGAAACACTGATTAGTAATGAGAAATTACAACTGAAAAATTAATGATGAAAATTGCTGATTTAATTACTTGGTTTGAAGCATGGGCAAATCCCGCTTGGTGTGAAAGCTGGGATAATTGTGGCTGGCAGATTGAGCCAGGAGTGTTGCAGGAAAGGGTACGAGTATTGGTGTGTTTGACACCAACTCTGGCAGTTATGCACGAAGCAATCGCTGTTAATGCTAATCTAATTTTTGCCCATCATCCTCTCATTTTTACACCACCCAAGTGCTTACGTAATGGTGAGGCGATCGCAGAAATGGCACGCTTAGCCTTTACCCACAATATTGGTATTTACAGCGCCCATACGAATTTTGACCAAGTAGAGGATGGTACTGCTGATGTCTTGGCTCAAATCTTAGAACTTAAACAAGTTACTCCCATACTACCCACACAACCAGGATTAGGATATGGTCGTGTTGGTTGCCTACAGCCATCGATGACACTACAGGAATTACTCAAAGCAATTCAAATCCGACTTGCTCCACCGAATTTAATTTTTTCACCAACAGCTAATTTACAGCAAACAATTTCACGAGTTGCCGTTTTGGGTGGTTCGGGAGCTAGTTTCATTTCAGCAGTTAGCAAAGCTGGTGCCCAAGCCTACCTAACTTCTGACTGCAAATTTCATCAGTTTCAGGAAAGCCGCGATCGCAATCTCATTTTAATTGACGCTGGACATTATGCTACCGAACGTCCTGCTTGCGATCGCTTGGTGCAAAAATTCCAGTCCTTGAACCTAGACTGGGTGCAATTGAGCCAAAAAGATGAGGATTTCCGCCACTTTTTTGCTTGATGTCTATGTTTTAACTATTATTTTGGATGCTTGCCTAAAAGTTTTACTATATTTTAATATTCTTAAATGCTCAATCATTCCTTGATGCTACATAGCCAAGGTACTGAAAATTGTTGTATTTATCTATGCGCCTATATTACATAGGTAAATGCGCCAAAAACTTATATTATCAATCATTCTTGTGATATAAATCACTGGACACTTGTAATGATAATCACATATTATTAATGTTCCATGTCAATTAGCAGCAGAGGGAAATATTCCACACTAGACGTTATAAATCGCTTACTCTGGCCTAATCAAGATGATTCGCACAATTGTTGAATCTGCTTTCCAAACTGGATATCTTAGTGTTGAATCTGAAGGTTTACTCCATCAAGTGCTGACTACTAAATGCTATCAGTCAGAGGATTTGTCAGCCCTCGCAGCTTTATATGATGCAGTTCGCACAGGTCAAATTAAACGAGAAGCATCCTCGTCCAATGTGCTAATGGAATTACCCCTACCGTACAAATCTTGTTGATACTAATACAAGGCAAGTCAAAGACACGGGGATAAGAAGACAACAGACAAAAGGAAAAATTGCAACAAGTCTTTCCTCCTAAGTTATGTTCGCTCCAAGCCGGCCTTACACTTCTCTCCTTGTCACCTTGTCCCCGTGTCCTCTTTTGCATCTCCTTGATCCTCTTGTTCAAGCAAAAACTTGAAAAACTCAAAACTCTTTGTGTGTTGTTTTTGAAAATCATCAAGGTCAGCAAGAGAATGAGTTAAGATCAAATACACAGGGGTAAAAGTAAAGCACAGTCCCCGGACTTCATAGTAATGCCAATGACTACAAGTAGGCAAATTAAACAACCGCAATCAACGCTTGTTTCTCAGTATTTTTTATTACATAATGCTAGAAAGGACTCACCAGCAAATATTAACCTTGTGAGGAGAAATATTGACTTGTTCGACTTCTATGAAGCAAACATTCCCTAAAATTCAGCCCGAAAGAGATTGAGTTCATTAGTAAAGCAACCATTGGTTGATGACCCAAAATCTCCCCAGATTGTGACAACTACAAGCAAATCTTGAGATTTGGTCACGAGGCGTACTTGTTCTCAACTGTGAAATTAATCTCTTAAAGGTGTAATCTAATGGGGTCAAACCCAGATTTTGACAGGTTTAACTACGTTGTTTAAAAAGGCAGAAGCAGTACATGCTACACCGCAAGATTTATCAACTGTGTTGCGACGGGCGGGAGGTATGTGTTTTCTTGCGGGACCAGCAACGCTGGATTGAACGCGCCCGCATCATAGATATAGAGGGTGATTTAGTAACCCTACGCTATGAAACAGAAGAAGAGGACGAAGTTTGTTCTTGGGAAGAAATGGTTCGCCTCGAGAGCATTGGTGCTGTAACGCAAAAATTGGCTTCCGTGCCACGCGGAAATGTGGAACCTCTCCTGACAGAGGATTGTCCCGAGGCTGAACGCATCCGCAATCGTTACACTGACTCTAATCCGGATTAGTCATTGGTCATTGGTCATTAGTCATTGGTCATTAGTCATTAGTCATTGGTCATTAATTATTCGCAAAGACACAATGACAAAGCGCAAAGTCAAAAGCCAAGGCTTCCTTGGAGCGTAACTTTGTAAAACAGGACAAAGGACAAATGACTATTGACTATGATTGACTATCATTTAACCGCTCAAAAGCAGGACAGTAACCTTCTAAAGTTACCTTAAAGTTATATAATGGGGAAGCTGGATTCCAACACCGCTGCCCCCTTTGATGTCGGCAAGTACCACAACAGTCTACATCTGTCCATGTATAGCGATCGCTATTTTGATTGAGCAGTTCTCTTTGAGATAATCCCCGTAATACTAGTTCTTCCCCTTGCCAACGAGCCTCGATTAAGCCAGTATCGGCAAACTCTTGCCAACGAGGATCGGCTGTGATGGCATCGGGTAGGGTGATTGTAACTACTGTTCCTAACTCCGTCAGTTCGCCTTCGTAATTCGTCTCTGGGGCTGCGGGTTGCAAGAACGTATCGCCAATAGGCAGTTCCACCAAAGTCTCAGCCGCTGGAGAATGTATATGATAGCGGTTTTGTAACTCCTCTAAGCTTGTGAGGTCGGCTAAGTAGGCAGGAGAACCGTGGACAAAAATCACATGCTGGGGTCGCAAATTATGAATTAGCTGTGTAGTCCCAGGGCCATCACTATGCTGAGCTAGGAGGTAGCTTTCGACAGTGGTGGGTGCTAAATATTTTTTATTGAGTTTTATATCAATTTTTTCCGGTACGAGAATCAGCCAAGGACCGGTATTGGGTTGGCAGTGTTCGCCCAAATCAGCCGTAGAGTCAGTTAGGACAATACAGGGTGACTTGCCAACAGTGGCACGTTCTTCTGGGTGCAAACGACGCACGCGAGGACGCACCCGTTCGTCCCAAAACAAAGGTTGATGGCGGGCAAAGTTCTGTACTGATGGGGGGAGGTGGGGCAGCAATTCTAGGTACGCGTCACAGCCAGTGGCAACGGCACCATCTACCCAAATATCTAAATCTCGTCCAGTGAAGTGGTGATGAGAGCGCAAAAGCATTAGCAGTTCTTGACCAAGCCCTAAAGCCGGGGTGGGGAGGATTACAGAACAATGGTCAGCGATCGCTCTATTAATTCGCTCTGCTAATTGATTTTCTTGGTTACGGCGGTGGGGATGGCGGGATGTGCCATAAGTGCCTTCAATGATCAGCACATCCAAGTCTAAGCCCCGTAGTTCCTCTAAACGCAAACCTTCTACCAAGCGGGAGTTCGATAAGAAAAAATCCCCTGTATACAGTAGCTTGTAACTACGCTGTTGGGTAGTGTAGGTGAGGAGAATTGCCACTGCCCCTGGTAGATGCCCTGCGGGATATAATTCTGCCACCAGACCTTCTTGGAATTCCACAGGCGATCGCAACGGCAAAGCATGACAAAATTGAGAGATATTTTGGGGGTCTTGATCTTGCCAATTCAGTGGCAGTAACTTGCTGGTTACTTCGCTACCATAAATGGGTAACTTGGGAAAAGCTTTGTGCAGCGCCAGTAAGCCTCTGGCGTGATCTGGGTGGGCGTGACTAATTAAAACTAAATCTGCTGGTAGGGGCGGACTCGCTCCACGTACCGACTTGCTCAGCCCCCTTGCCAGTGATGAGATATCTTCCAAACCACAGTCCAACAGGATGCGGTGTGGTCCCATCTTCACTAATAAACAAACGCCCTCATCGTGATGCTGAACACTATAGGGCAAACATTCTAATTCACTACCCGCTTCCCCAGCATCTACGCGAGAGGATGCCGACAGATTATCCCTCATGCTCTCCTCCCCTCAAACCTCATCGTCATGGACATATCCCAAAACCCAAAAATTGCAGAAATTTTGGTTTTGTGACTTAGGGGTAAGTTTTATCATGCGCCCCTACACCCTGAGAATACGGATTTTTGATTGGGGAGGACGCCTCTACCGAACCCGCACTAGTTCGGAAAAGTTGGATAACGAGAGAGCTACCAAACTAGGAGCTAAAGGAGTCTTGCCTCTTGCCTGTTTTCCCTGTGAAAGTTATGAGCGCTCTTAGCCAACTTACCCTACGGAAAGTTGCCCCAGCGTCTACAAATTTCTCTTAATGCGCCGAACCATTGCCGTGATAGTTATCTGAGTCATAGAATCCGTTTTTCGTGCCAAAAAATAGACACGAAACCGTAAATATAACTGTTAAACCAGCTAGAATCAGCTTGACATCCATTTGTTTGCTGTCCTTTATTCAAGACTTTCCTATATTAATTTAGTGCTTCCACAATCAAATGGAATCACTAGAAAATCTTTACTATGCATATCTGGATTGGGCAATAGGTAAAATTACCGCAATCAGTTCAGATTGTAGAACTTTTCGGTCAACCTGTCCATCCTTTAGATGTAAACCTACAGTCCGTAAAAATCTTCATCTAGAATCTGCTCAATGGAAAAACGACAAACCGTCGCATACTCACTTTCCTGCCGTATCCGAACTCCAAATTTCGCCAACTTATACCAATTTAAAGAATAGGACAGATACATACTCCCAAACCCTTGTTCTGTCTAGCTTTCTTAATTTTGAATTGGTATTACCTTCCTTAATTGCTAACTTTAAAGCGAAGCGATCGCCTAATTATTCAGCAAGGGTTTTTAACCCTGGAGTTTTCTTACCAGCTGTTTTGACGTAATCATAAACTATCAAACTGCTGCCCATAGCTAGAAACAGTGATTTATCGGGTCTTTGGTGGGCGTTATTGGCGCGATGGTTTCTTGCCAAAGCCATAGCGCAGTGTATCCATAATCCAAGTTTGGAAGTTGTCAATGTAGCTAAATATCACTGGCACTACAACTAGTGTCAACAGAGTCGAAGTTGTGAAACCGCCCAAAATGGCAATTCCCATTGGTTGACGGACTTCAGAACCGGCACCAATTCCTAATGCTAAAGGCAGAGTACCTGCGATGGTTGCCAGGGAAGTCATGATTATTGGGCGCAGACGTGACACGCCAGCTTCTACGAGTGCCTGACGTTGGTTTTTGCCTTCCTGCATGTTGATGATTGTGTAATCTACTAACAAAATCGAGTTTTTGGTGACAATTCCTAACAGCAACACGACACCAATTAAGGCATATATTCCCAAAGGTTTTTGGGCAACCATCAACGCTACCAATGTGCCGCCTAAACAAAAGGGTAAAGCTGCCATAATCGATAATGGATGGAGAAAGTTGTTATACAGCAGCACCAGAATTGCATAGATAGACATTAATGCCAGTCCCAACGCGCTGCCAAAACGACTGAAAATGTCTTGCATAATTTTGGCACTGCCTGAAGGTTGCTGTACTACTCCTGGCGGTAAGTTTTGCATTGCAGGTAGTTTGTTGATTGTTTCTACTGCTTTTCCTAAAGAAATGCCTTGTAGGTTCGCTTCTACAGCAACTTGACGGGAGCGATCGTAGCGGTTGATGGTAGCAGGGCCGCTACCAAAGCGAATATCTGCCACTGCTACTAGAGGAACTAATTTACCATTTTGGCTGGGGACTTGGAGATTTGTGATTGTATTGATGTCAGCCCGTGCTTCGGGGTCGATTTGCACGCGAATGGGGATTTGCCGATCGCTCAAATTAAATTTTGCTAAATTGGCATCATTGTCGCCAATAGTACCAAGAGAAGCAGTCCGAGCGATCGCTTGCACTGTCACTCCTAAATCTGCTGCCCGTTGCGGGTTAGGAATTACTAAAATTTCTGGTTTGACTAGACTCGCAGTTGACGAAACTTCCACCAACCCCGATATAGTTCGCATCTGCTTTTCTAGGGCATCAGCAGCTTGATTCAATGCTTCGGGATTTTCACTTCTGAGGACAATTGATAAAGCTTTGCGACTGTCACCTGGTGACTGACTTTGAAAACTAATTCTTGCTCCTGGTATTTGCTCAAATAAAGGGCGTACTTGTTCCTCAAACTGTTGTTGAGAGATATCTCTTTCTTCTCTGGGTTTAAGATTAATGGTCAGGGTTGCAGAATTTATTTCTTGGGTTGCTAGTACGCCTTCAACAACTGGGTTTTGGCGGATCAGGTCAGTGGCTTGTGTTGCTACTTTGTTAACATCTGCCAAAGTGGAACCAGGAGGTAGTTCTATAGTGACGTTGGAAATTCCGAAGTCACCATCATCAACGAAACCTTTGGGAATCAAAGGAACCAGCATTACACTGGCAATGAAAAAAGCTAAGGCGATCGCCATTGTTGTCAATCTATGGCGTAACGCCCACTGGAGAAGCGATTTATAAGGTTGAAAACGCCGACGCTTTACAGTTGTGAGTTTTCTGCTGTCATTCTTGCTACCAGGAACTGTAAATTTGAAATTAAAGAATTTTATTACTCCCCCTGCTCCCCTGCTCCCCTGCTCCCCTGCTTCCCCTGCTCCCCTACTCCCTACTCCCCACTCCCCACTTCCCTGCTTATCCTGCAACAGATACGCCCCCATCATTGGCGTAATCATCCGCGCTACAAGAGTTGAGAAAATTGTGGAAACGGCAACGGTAACGCCGAATGGTTGAAAAAATTGCCCTGGAATCCCGCCCATAAAAGCAACGGGCAGAAACACAGCAATAATCGTCGCTGCACTTGCGACTACTGCCAATCCCACTTCATCAGAAGAGTCAAAAGCAGCTTCCCAAGCTGATTTACCCATGGCCATGTGTCGTTCCATGTTTTCAATTTCCACCACAGCATCATCAACTAAATTGCCCACTGCCAGGGCTAATGCCAACAAAGTCATGTTGTTGAGGGTGTAACCAAGAGCCTGCTGCACTGCAAAGGTGGGAATCATTGATAAAGGCAAGGCAACGGCAGTAATTAATGTTGCTCGCCAGTCACGTAAAAATACTAAAATAACGATGACAGCCAGCACCGAAGCTTGAATTAATTCATCAATGGTACTTTGGTAGGATTGACGGACAACATCCGCTCTCGTAAAAATTAAATCCAGTTTGACATCTGCGGGGAGTGTTTTTTCCAGTTGTTTAACTGCTGCTTTTACTCCTTGTTCCACGGTCACCAGGACGCTGCCAGTACTACGCAACACCTGAAAAGCTACTACGGGTTGATTGTTTAAATAGGCAGCTTGGCGAACATCGCCAAATTTATCTTCTACGGTTCCCAAGCTGGATAAAGGTACAGAACCACCTGCTGGTAAGAGGATTTCGTAGGTTTTCAAAATATCCACATTGGCAGCACTTCCAAGGGTGCGAATACTTTGTTCGCTACCACCGATTTCGGCACGTCCGCCAGGTAAGTTAATATTTAAAGTGCGAATTTGGTCGTTTACTTGGGTGGCAGTGATACCTAGAGATTGTAAGCGGTCAGGGTTGAGGTTAACGCGAATTTCTCGGTCAACTCCGCCGATACGCTGAATTTGCGCTACACCAGGAACTCCTAATAAGGCGCGGCTAATAGTTTGGTCTACGAGGTTGCTTAATTCTTCTACGGAACGGCGGTCTGATTTAACGGCGTAGGTAACGATTGGGCCGCCGGAAAATTCTAGGCGTTCTACAATTGGGTCATTGATGTCTTGGGGTAAATCTTGGCGAATTTGAGCGATCGCATTGCGGACATCATTAGTGGCACGATCGCTATCTGTACCCAAAATAAAATTGATTGTCGTCTGAGAATTGCCATCACTGACCTTGGAAATCATATTATCGATATTGCCCAAGCCAGCAACAGCATCTTCGATTTTTTTCGTCACCTGGGATTCTAGTTCTGTCGGCCCTGCACCCGGTTGAGTGACTTTTACCAAAACTGCTGGCACATCAATATTTGGGTTCGTATCAATCCCTAAAGACATGAAGGAAAACCAGCCCAATACCGTCAAAATTAAAAATAAAACTATCGTCGGAACAGGTTTTTTGATCGACCAAGCAGAAATATTAAAAGACATTAGGAAATTTTAGATTTTAGATTTTGGATCAGTCATTAGTCATTAGCCCGGATTTCTCACAAACTCAGAAAAAACCGGAGCGTAAAACTGATAAAATGT